>CATOJE010000007.1 GCA_951800145.1 uncultured Lachnospiraceae bacterium
GCTTTCATTCAGCGAATCACTTTCTAGTAAAAAGTCAAATTCATTATATAGCGCTTTAATAATCCGGCAGATTTTCTTTCTGGCCTGTATATATGTGGTTTCTTTTACATCGGCAAAGCGAATAAAAAGAATCGGATAAGTCCCCTGTATCCTCCTGTATCCCTCATCCTCCCAGATGGAAAGCCCCTGAAATAAATCTCCCCGCCCTGCATACTGGACGGAAAAAAACTTTTCCAGCATACTCATATTCAAAGTCTTTCCGAATCGCCGAGGACGGGTTATCAGGGTTACTTCATCCTTCCCTTCCCACCACTCCCGGATAAAGCTTGTCTTATCCACATAAAAAATATTTTCCTGCCTGACCTTTTCAAAATCCTGGTGGCCGATCCCCACCGTTTTTTTCACAGCTTCACATCCCTTCCGGTTCATTCTTATTTCCAGTGATGACCCCTAATCTCTATTTGATTCTAGGCAGCCTTCTGTGCCATCTGCCATACTACACCATAATTTCCGCCTGGCTCCCCCCGGTCCTCCTTTTCACCACCAGTATCTTTTTATCGATTTTATCCTTTAATTCACTTACATGAGAAATAATCCCTATGAGACGGCTGCCGTCTGTCTGGCTTACCAGCGCGTTATAGGCCTGCTGGAGGGCATTTTCGTCAAGGCTTCCAAATCCTTCATCCACAAACATCGTGTCGATCTGTATCCCGCCGGCCGAGGACTGTATCTCTTCCGACAGCCCCAGGGCCAGGGATAGGGAGGCGATAAAGGATTCCCCGCCTGACAGCGTCTTGACGCTGCGTTCTGTGCCATTATAGTGATCCACCACATTTAATTCCAGGCCGCCCTGGCTTCTCAGATTACTGGATCCGATCAGGCGCTTAAATTCATACTGGCCGCCAGACATGATCATCAGCCTCAGGTTTGCCCGGCGGAGGATCCGGTCCAGGTAAGCCATCTGAATATAGGTTTCCAGCATGATCTTCTCCTTGCTCCTTAAGTCACCGTTCATGGTGTCGGACAGATTGGACAGCCAGCTGTACCGCTCCTCCGCGGCGGCCAGCTCCTTTGACCTCTTTTGAATGTTTTCCAGGAGATTTCGGTTGGTTCCCTTCCGGAAATGCACGGTATTTTCCTTTTCCTTGATTTCTTTTTTCCTTTGGAAAAGCCTGGATTGCTTTTCCAGCTCCGCGGATCTTTGGATCCTCTCTCCTTGTTCCAGCTGTTCCTTAAGAGACCTTACCCGGCCCTCCAGCTCCGCCTTCTTTTTTGCGCATGACTGGTACGCCTCAGCCGCATTCTCATATGCCCTTTGAAGCATCTTCAGCTCCTCCAGCAGAGTCCTCCCTGCCGCCTCAGCCTTCTCTTTATCTTCATAGGGAAGCTTTTTCCTCAGCGCCTCCGCCTGTCCCTCCAGCGCCTGCTTCTGGGTTTCAGCCCATATGAGCCTTTCCTTTAATTCCCTGGTCTCTTGTTCCAACTGCTTTAAGGAAGCTTCCGCCTCCGGAAGCTTTTTCTCCACTGCCTCCTTGCGGGCTATGTTTTTCTCCTCCGTTTCAATCTGCTCTTCGAATTGGGCGATGTTCTTCTTTAATACAAGGATCCACTCCTTTGTTTTCTCTCTATATCGGGGATCCTCCAACTGGCCGGACAGGGATTCGATTTGAATTCTCCGCGCCTCCCTCTCCTTTTTGCAGGCTTCCAGCATTTTTTCTGCCTTTTTATACGCCTTTTCCAAAGCAGCCAGTTCTTCCTTATATTGGTTCTGCGCCTCCTCTGCCTCCCTTTTTCCCGCGTATGTCAGCTTTCTCTTCAGCCCCTCCAGCTGACCGGACAGATAGCCTCTCCTTCTCTCTGCCTCCTCCGCCTTTTCCTGCAGCTCTCCCAATTCCTTTTTTATCTGCTCTGCTTTTTGTTCTTCCTCAGGAATCTGTCCGTCCAGCTCCTTTTTTCGGGCTATCTTCTTCGCCTCTTCCCTTTGCTGCCTTTCTAAAGACTGGATTTCTTCCTTTAATGCTGGCAGCAGCTCTGCTGTTTTTCCAAAATATTCGGTTCCGGCCAGCTGCTCCTTAAAAAATCCAATCCGGTGCTTTAATTCCGCTTCCCGTCCGGCCTGCTCCTCATAAGCCTTTTGCGCTCTTTCATACTGCTGCCTTAAGTCCGCCTGCTCCTCCTTCAGGGCTTTCTGCTTCCTTTCTGCTTCTTTTTGACTCTCGCAGTATAATTCCTTAGACACAGAAGTCACCTGGTCTGACAGGGCCTGTTTTCTGGCCTCCGCCCCGGCCATCTGATTTCTTAATGCTGCAAGCCCCGGCTCCAGGGCCTTTGCCAGCCCCTCCTTTTCCAGAATCCTCTGATCCAGCTCCTCCTTCTGTCTGAGCTGCTCCATTTCCCTCTGAAGCTGGTCCTCCAGCTCCAAAAGCTTTTTCTTCGACTCAGCCTTCTGGGCCTTTACCTGCTGTGGAACCTTCCAGCTATCCCTGTGCCCAAGTAATATTTCTGACTGCCTGCTTAGCTGCGTCTCCTGTTCCGAGGCCTTACCGCTTATTCTTCCTGCCTGGACGCTGGCCTCCTTTGCCTCCCTGGCCGCCTTCTCATAATTCCTTTTCGCCTGCTCCAGCGCTTCCTCGCCAGGCACCTTCTCCGGAACCTGGGCAAGCTTCAGATGATGGGTTGCGCCGCATACCGGGCAGGCGTCCCCCTCCTTAAGATCTCTGGCCAGGATTCCTGCCTGCCCGTCTAAAAATGCCCGATTCATTTTGGAATACGTATCCTCCAAAGCCTCTGCATAGCTTTGGGCCTTCTGATACAGCTCCTGGCACGCCTTCAGCTCTGAGTGAATCCCTTCGTAAGCCTGAAGGTCCTCTCCCAGCTTCTCCAAGGCTGCAAGGCGCTCCTCTTCTCCCGTCTTCTGCCGGAGCAGGCTTTCCCTTCTTTCTCCCGCAGAAGCCAGAGACACCTGTTTTTCCTTCCATTCTTCTAAAGCTTCCTTCAGCCGCTCATAAGCCTGGCTTTTTTCCACTTCCTCAGCTTTGCCATCCTTCAGCCTTTTTTCCAGTCCCTTAAGTTCTTTTTTCAGCTGATCCAAAAGCCCATACCTGGGCAGCTCCTGCTCCAAACGGGCAAGAATCCTCCCTATCTCCTCCTGCCTTGCCTGCTTCGCCTGCTGCTCTTCAAAGCTCTGCTTCGCCTTTTCTAAGCCTGCAGCTTCCTTTTGCAGCTGTTCCCGGAGGGCTTCCAGATTTTCACAGCTCTCTTTATATCCCTCCGCCCTTTCCAGCTGACGGATCAGCCGTTCCTTCTGCTCTCCCGCATGGGCTAAACCTGCCTGTTCCTTCTGGTAAGCCTCCAGGCGCAGGCGGATTTCGCCGGATTCCTGGCTCTTCTTCTCCTTCTCCTGCCCGATCCTTTCCAGCTGCCCGGCCAGATCCCCCGCCGTTTTTTCAAGATCAGCCAGCTTATCATAATCCGGCAGCTCCTGCTCCAAAAGTGCCGATTGTTTCTTAAGGGCCTCCTGCCTTTCCCTTTTGGCCTCTTCCTCCTGGTAATTCTGCTGTGCTTTTTCTAACTGATTGATCCATTCCTGCTCCTGGCTCCGGGCCTCCTCCAGGCCCTCACAGATTTCCCTGCGCTTCTCCTCCCTCTCCTTTTGGCGGATCAGCCGTTCCCTCTGCTCTCCTGCGCCGGACAGGCTGGCCTGTTCTCTTTTCAGGCGTTCCAGGCTCTCTCTCATCTCTCCCGCTGCCTGCTCATCCGCTCCGGCCTTCTGCTTTCCTTCCTCCAGCTCCCTTGCCAACTCTCTGATGGCCTTTACCATCTGGCTGTGCCGTTCATACTCTGGCAGGGCCTGCTCTAAAAGCGCGGACTCTCGTTTGATCTCCTCCCGCCTGCCCTTCTTCTCCTCTTCCCTCCCAATGGCTTCTTCCCGCTCCTTTAAAAGAGTCAGGTTCTCCTGTTCCTCCTGCAAAAGCTTGTCCAGATTCTCTCTGGCCTTTTCCTGCTCCTCCGCCTTGCCGATTCGCCCGTTTACCCTTGCCAGCTCCTCCTCCAGAAGCCCCAGCTCCTTTCCCAGCCGCTCTTCCTCCTGGGTATCCTGCTCCACCAGCCTCTCTATCAGCTCCATGGTACCCTTTATGGGAAGATTTCCTTTTCTGGCTTTCTCCGCATCTATGGAATATACATTCGCCTCATCGCAGGTAATGTCCTGGACATACTGACGGACACTTTTTTTCGCCACCTCACATTCCCCGGAGGCCCTGGCCGCCTGATCCTTGACCCTTTTTTGAAAGGTCTGGTAGTACTGTGTCCGGAACACCTTGCGGAAGATCTCCTGCCGCTCCTTGGTATCAGCCAGAAGCAGCTTCCGGAAATCCCCCTGAGCCAGCATGACGATCTGGGAAAACTGGTTCCGGTCAATGCCCAGAAGCTCTGTCACCGCGGCATCCACTTCTCTTATTTTTGTTATGGGAGGGCGGTCCGGGCAAAGCAGCTCCGCACCGGGAAGAACATCGGTCATTCCCTTGCCCCGCTTTGCCGGACGGGTATATCTGGGATTCCGCTTGATCCGGTATTCCCTTCCCCCGTGGGAAAAGGTTAATTCCACCTCCGTAGGGGTGTCAGGCTGGGCATACTTGGAGCGGAGCATCGCCGCCTCCCGGCTCTCGCCGCTGGCTTCCCCATAGAGCGCATAGGTAATGGCGTCAAAGATGGTGGTCTTTCCTGCCCCGGTATCTCCTGTAATCAGGTACAGCCCGCTCTGCCCCAGCTTTTCCAGAGGCAGCTCCGTCCGCCCTGCATAAGGGCCAAATGCGGATATCACAAGCTTTAACGGTCTCATAGGCTCTCCTCCCAAATGCTTTCTATCAGCTCTGATACCAGCGCTGCCTGCTTCTCGCTCATAGGCTGGTTATTCTGCTGTTCATAAAAGTTCAGAATCATCTCCAAAGGCGTCCTGGTCTCCGGCTCCTCCCCGCCGGCCACCTCCTGATTCTCCCTGGTCCGACGGTTATCATAGTCTAATTTCATCAAATTGGGGTAAATCACCCGTAGCTTCCCAATGGCATCTACAATATCCTCTTCATCCGTAAGAGTAATATGGAGATAGTCCTCCACCTTGGTCCCCTCATAATTTTTCCGGCTGGTAAGCTCGTCGTATGTACCTTTAAGCTCCCGAAGATCGCGAAGGGGAGCCAGCTCTGTGGTGCGGATCGTAAGGTTTCCCTTTTCCTTCATCTCCAAAACGGTGACGGACTTATGCTGGGATGCCTCGGAAAAGGAATACTTTAAAGGCGTGCCGCAGTAGCGGACCGTCTCTCTTCCTATATTCTGAGAGCCATGGAGATGCCCCAGGGCCACATAGTCAAATGCCTCAAACACAGAAGCGTCCACATTATCTGTGCCGCCTACAGAAATATCCTCTGAGTCAGAGCGCAGGGCCCCTGTGACAAACTGATGGGTGAGCAGAATATTCCTCTCTGATTCCTGGATATCCATATGGGCGATGGCCGTGCGGACCGCCTCTGTATAAGAATCCCCATCCTCCTCTGGAAAAATACTTCGCACATGGGCCGACTTAATAAAGGGAAGCATATAAATATTCACCTTCCCATAGCTGTCCTTTAATGGAATGGGCCTCACCGCCCCATCATAAGCCGGCGCGATATGAATGCCGCTCAGCTCAATCAGTTCCGCCGCGAAGGCAAGGCGCTCTGGAGAATCGTGATTTCCGCTGATAAGAAACACCTGTACCTTCTGCCTGGCCAGCTGCTTAAGGAAATCATCAAAAAGCTCTACCGCCTCCACACTCGGGATGGATTTGTCGTAAATATCTCCGGCGATTAAGACTGCGTCCGGCGATTCTTCCTTAATGATCGTCAGAATTTCCTTTAGTATATACCTCTGATCCTCTATCATCGAAAATTCATTGACCCGCTTTCCCAGGTGAAGATCCGATAAGTGAATTAATTTCATGTGCTTGCTCCTTTTATTCCATTACACCCCATTCTTCCCGCAGATATCACAGAGGCAGCACTTCTCACAGTACGGCTTCGTCCTGGCTGTGCAGACCTCCCGGCCATGGTACACCAGCCGGTGGCAGAAATCGCTCCCCTCCTCTGGGGGGATGATCTTCCACAAGGCCATCTCCACCTTTTTGGGCTCCTTGATATCCTCCACCAGCCCCATCCGGTTCACCAGACGGATGCAGTGGGTATCGGTTACAATGGCCGGCTTCCCGAACACATCTCCCATAATCAGATTCGCGCTTTTTCGTCCCACTCCCGGCAGCTTCAGCAGCTGGTCAAACTGGTCCGGCACCCTTCCGCCGTATTCCTCCTTTAGGATCTTCATGCAGGCGCTGATGTCCCTTGCCTTGCTGTGCCCCAGGCCGCAGGGCTTTACGATAGCTTCGATGTCCTCCACCGGGGCATTTGCCAGGGCTTCCACACTGGGGTATTTTTTGTACAGGCCCTCCACCACCACATTTACCCTGGCATCGGTACACTGGGCTGCCAGCCGGACGCTGACCAGAAGCTTCCAGGCCTCATTATAATCCAGCGTGCACCCGGCGTCCGGGTACTGTATCTTTAAGCGCTTGATAATTTCCAGAGCCTTCTCCTTTTTCGCGGCCTCTTTCTTATCCGGCGCCTTTTTCATAGATTCCTTCTTATTCGACGTTTCCCGCTTTTTCGATGTTTCTCTCTTTTTCACGGCTTCCTTCTTTGCCAGCCCTTTTCCGGCCTGCTCTTCTTTTGTCATTGCACCTTTACTCCTTCTTTTTCCCAACTTCCTCCATCCACTCCAGGCAAAGCCTTGTCCACTGGGCGATGTGGGGATCCGGATGCATGTTTTCCTCCTCTGACTCCACCGCCTCCGTAGCCAGGCTCATCCCATGGAGGCCCTGATGGAACATGTGATATTCACAGCGGATACCGTCCTGGGTCAGCTTTCTCAGATACATAAGGGAGTTTTCCACCGGAACCTTCTCGTCGGTCTGGGTTCCCCACAGAAACACAGGCGGGTTTCCGGACAGATCCCGTTCCTCTAAGGAGAACATGCGAATCAGCTTCTCCTGTCCTCCTGTGAGACGCTGCCTGGAGCGCTCATGGCCGTATTTTCCCATGGAAATCACCGGATATCCCAGGATCAATCCGTCGGGACGGTTTAAGGGCTGCTCCTTTCTTGTGAATATCTCATCCTCATTCCACAGCGCCCCCAGGCTGGCTGCAAGGTGCCCCCCTGCCGAAAAGCCCATCACCCAGATCTTATGGCATTTATCCTTCCACTCTGTGTTTGTCCGAAGCCAGCGCATGGCCCAGGCAGCCTCCTCTACCGGGCCGGTTCCCAAAACCTCCTTTTCCAGGCAGTAATCCAGAATCGCTCCATGATATCCCTGCTCCTTCCATACCTCCATCACCGGCTCTGCTTCTCTGGGAGATAAGAACCAGTATCCCCCTCCCGGGCAGATGAGAACCATCTCATCCCTGGCTCCTTCCCTGCATTCCCAGCACCGCAGGGTTCCTCCAAATGGGGTATTTACGATTTGCTCCGGGCTTTCTTTTCTTGTCATTTTCTCGTTTCTCCTTCTTCTCTAATTTGTAACAGCTACGCTATTTCAGCTTTTCCTCAAGATTCTGGGGATGATCAGCTGGATCACCGTCCCCTTCCCCTTTTGACTGTAGATCTTCAGATCTCCTCCATGATAGATGGCGTGAATTCTCTGATATATGTTTCCCAGCCCGATTCCCACCTTTTCCGTAGCATGCTCCTTTAACGCCTGATTTAACTGTTCCCATTTTTCCGGATCCATGCCGAGGCCATTATCTGCCACAGATATCCGCACCGCCCTGCCCTCCTGCCAGATCCGCAAAAACAGCAGCCCTCCCTGCTCCTTCTTCGACAAGCCGTGAACGATGGCATTTTCCATCAGCGGCTGGAGGGTAAAGGAGGGAACCATCACCTGCTTCGCATCCACCTCCAGGCTGCTTCCATAGCGGATCCGGCTTCCAAACCGCATCTGCTGAATATAAATATAATCCCCGGCCACCTTAAGCTCCTGCTCTAAGGGCACGATCTGCTCCTCGGTTTTTAAATTATAGCGGAACAGATTGCTCATGCTGGCAATCATTTTCTCTGTCACCGCCGCGTCCTCCAGGCTTGCCATGGATGCAATCATATTTAAGGTATTAAACAGGAAATGGGGATTGATCTGACTTTTTAAGAACTCCAGCTTTGCCGCATTCAGCTCCTTCTCCATCTCGATCTTTTCCATCTCATCCTTGTGGAGCAGGGCTGCCATCTCATTATTCGCCTTCAGGGTATTAATGTAGCCCTCTGTGGCATGCTTCATCTTATTAAATGCCAGGACCAGCTCTCCCATCTCATCCTGATTGTCAATGCAGAGCTCCTCCCCGCTGAAATCATTTTTTTCGATTTTCCTGCTGCTGTTCACCAGCATTGCCAGCGGTCCTACCACTGTGTGGGACAGCAGGCGGGTCAGCAGCATGGCGATCCCCACCATGCCGGCGGAAAACACAAGGATCAGGTAAGGCGTCCAGTGGAAAAGCTTCGCCGTCCCCTGGTAGCGCTCCATGCCTTCCGTCAGCGTCGCCTGAACCAGGCGCCTGGCATAGGTCTGAAGATAGGACTGCATCTCATACACCTGGTATAGCCCAGGAATAAAATACGTGTCAAAGGCGCTTGCCTTGGTCATAGCATCCCGGGACTCTTTATAGCTCTCATAGCTGTTTTTGATGTTCCAGGTCCGGGCGTAACGCTCCGAGCCAATCTGCTGGTAATCATAGGGAAGCTCCAGGATACACCGCTCTGTCCTGGCACATGCCAGTTGGTATTCCTCCAGCTTCTCCTCTGACTGCTCCTTAATAAAGCCTTCAAAGGCTTTGACCTCCAGCTCCAGCGCCTCCTGAAACTCATAGCATTTGGAATTATCATCTAAAATCACGAAAAATCCGCCCATAGAGAAATTCACAAGCTGGATAATGAACCCGATGGAAATCCCTGTAATCAGGATAATCAGGATGGAAAAGGAGCTGAATTTCTTCTTTAGGGAAAGTTTCAGCCACTGCTGCTTCATATAAGTAATCATGTAGTTACTCCCAGCTGCGCAGCCACGGCGGCCGCCTCCCGGGCGATCTCCAATTCCTCGTTGGTTTTGATTACTAATACATTTACCTTAGAGCTCCAGTCGGATATTTTCACCGCCTCCTTCTGCTCCCGGTTCTTCACCTCATCAATAGTAATTCCCAGAAACTCCAGATACCCGCAGATCTCCTCGCGGATATCCGAATCATTCTCCCCCACTCCGGCAGTAAAGACAATATTGTCCACACCATTCATGGCTGCTGCATAGCTCCCCACATATTTTGCCACCTTATAAGCAAAAATCTCCCGGGCAAGGGCAGCGCGCTCATTATATTTGATCTCTGCATCCTTTAATTCCCGGAAATCGCTGGAATAATTTTTCGAGATTCCCAAAACGCCGGACTCCTGGTTTAGGATGGTCATCACCTGCTGAAAATCCAGGTTTTCCTTTTTAGCCAGGAATTCCAAAGCTCCCGGATCCACATCACCGCACCGGGTTCCCATAACCAGGCCCTCCAGAGGGGTGAAGCCCATGGAATTATCGATGACCTTGCCATACTTTACGGCACAGATGCTGGCCCCATTGCCCAGATGGCAGACGATGGTTTTTACCCGCCTGGGATCCTGATCCAGGAATTCGGCCGCCCGGGTGGACACGTACTTGTGGCTGATTCCGTGAAACCCATAGCGGCGGATCTTATATTTCTCGTAATACTGGTAGGGAAGGCCGTAAAGGAAGGCCTTGGGCTCCATGGTCTGATTAAAGGCTGTGTCAAACACTCCCACCATCAAGGTATCCGGCATCAGCTCCCTGCAGGCATCCACGCCTACCAGGTTTGCCGGATTATGAAGGGGTGCAAGATCATTGCACTCTGTCATAGCCTGGATCACTTCGTCTGTAATCACCACAGAGCCGGTAAATTTCTCGCCGCCATGAACCAGACGATGGCCAATCACATCGATCTCCCCAAAGTCCTGTATCACGCCCTTTTCCTTGTCTGACAGGGTGGATAAGATGGTATTTACCGCCTGCTTGTGGTTTTCCATGGGAACCGGCTCCTTGATGGCTATCCCGCGGTCCGTCTTGTAGGTAAAGATCCCGTCGATTCCGATGCGTTCACAGACGCCCCTTGCCAGGACCTGCTCGGTCCCGGAATCAATCACCTGGAACTTTAATGACGAGCTGCCGCTGTTGATTACTAAGATTTTCATATTTCCTTTCCTTCCTTCACACGTTCTTCTGCATCTTCCTATCGCTCCGGGCTGACTGAAAGAAACAGCTCCCGGATCCCCTCATAAAATCCTATGGTTACCACGGTTTTCTCTCCCTCCATCCCGGAGAGAAGGTATTTCTTTACATAGGGCGTGGCCTCGGTCAGCGGATTCCCCTGGTCATAGGCTTCCATATCCGAAAGTCCCAAATACTGATTCCAGGCATCGGTTATGGATTCCGGATCCAGCTCCTCCCAGGTATGGCTTATCCGGACATAGAATTGATATATTTCCCCGGTCTCTCCATCCAGATATACCTCCATCACGCGGTTTTCCTTTTTTACATTCCGCAGGCTGGAGGACAGGCTCACCTTCCAGACCGGCACATGGCTCCTGGGCTCCCTTGCATCAATGGCAGAATACAGCACTGCATTATATAGCTCCGGATCCACATCCTTCACCTCCTCCGGGAGGATTCCCTTATCCTTTAGCTGGCGGAGGCCCCCGTTGCAGCGCTCATAAATCTCCTCCTCAGAAATCTCTGTTTCGGAAGGCCCCCTGTGATTTACGATCCATGCAAAATTTGCAGAGCCCTGCCCGCTTTCCTGGCGCTTCTGGCTGTCCAGGGCTCTGGACAGGATAAATAGCTTTTCATTGCCGCTCAGCACATAGCGGTATCCTTCCCCGGTTAATCCTGCCTCCACCTGGTGAACCGCTCCCCAAAGCTTCCTATCCTGATACCGGGAAAAAGCCTCGGGCCCCCACAAAGACAGCGCCACAGTAACCGCAACCACGCTTAAGAAAAGCAGCTGCATAAGCCTTTTTTTCATACAGTCACCTGCCCTTCCCAGGGCAGGAGGAAGCTCATGGTGGTTCCCTTCCCCACCTGGCTTTCTATCTCCAGCCGGCTCCCGTGGAGCGTTAAAATTTCTGAGCACAGCGCCAGCCCCAGCCCGGCTCCGTTCCGGCTTCTGGAGCGGGATTTATCCACCATATAAAAGGCCTTTGTGATTTTTTCCTGTTCTTCCTTTGGGATTCCCATCCCTTGATCCTCCACGAAAAACCGGTAGCCCTGCTTCTCCGCCCGGCCTGTTACCTGGATCAGGCTTCCCGGCTCCGAGGCCTTGCAGGCATTATCCACAAGATTCATTAATACGGATTTCATCAAATTCGGCTCCGCCCGCACGCTCCCCGGATCATAGATAAACCGGAAATACATGGTATGGTCTGCCTGATACATATGGGAAAGATATTGAAAAAGCTGGCTCACATCTACCTGCTGGACCTGGAGCTCACTGCGCTTTGTAACCATGATATCCAGCAGGCGGAAGGACATAGCCTCCAGCCTTTTCCCCTCTGTATAAATATAGTTTGCGGACAAAAACAGCTTTTCCTCATCCAGCCTGCGGGAGCGTAGCATATCCGCATATCCGATTATGGCAGTTAAAGGGGTTTTTAACTCATGGGCAAAGGCTGCCACAAAATCCTCCCTGGATTTTATCTCCTCCTCAAGCTTGCCCACATTTTCCTCCAAGGCGCTGGCCATCCGGTTAAAATCCAGGGTCAGCTGCCCAAGCTCATCCTGGCTCACCTTCCTCGCCCGGTAAGTATATTCCCCCTCTGCCATCCTGCGGGTAGCTCTGGTTAAAAGGCGGATCGGCCTGGTCAGCCATGAGGAAATCCCATGCATCAGGACGCTTCCTGCCACAAGCATTAAAAGCGTCACCCGGCGGTAAACCGTAAAGCCCAGCTGTCGCTCTCTGAATACCTCTGTCACATCCCGCATAGTTTCCAGGTAAAGGGTCCGGTTTAAAACATCGATCACAGTACAGGTCCGGATATAGCATCGCTCCTCCTGGCGGATAATCTCATATGCATCGTGAACTGGATCCGTTTGAGAAAGCAGAGCCTTATCATCTGGAAATCCGTCCCCTGTATAGATCCCCTGCCCCTGCTGGTCCAAAACCCGGAGCCGGCGGCCGCTTCCTCCGCTGGCCAGATTATCCGTAATCTGTTCGATGGTCTGGTCTGAAAGCACATCGTATTTTACCGGAACATTTAAGGCCGCTGTCTGGAAGGCAAACTGCAGGATGCTGCTCTCCTCCATCGCCTGCCCGATCTCCCGGGTAAGGGCTGTTTCAAACACGTAATTGACAAAGTAAAATCCGCTGAAGCCAAGGGAAATGGCCATAATGATGATGGTCCAAAGGAGCAGCTTTCTGGAAAACCTCATTCTGGCACCTCTAACCGGTAGCCCACCTTATAGACAGCCGCCAGCCGGCGCTCCCATCCAAGCTTCTTCCGGAGCCTCTGCACATGTAAATCCAGCGTGCGGCTGTCCCCGGTGTATTCCCCTTCCCACACCTGCTCATATAAGCTCTCCCGAAACAGGGCCACATTTTTATTTCGGATAAACAGCACCAGCAGCCCAAATTCTTTATTCGTAAGCTCCACCGGCCGTCCTGCCTTGGTCACCCGGCGCCCGTCCACATCCACCACCACATCCTCAACGGACAGAATACTGTCTGTCTTGTGATAGCGCCGCAGCACAGCCTCCACTCTTGCCACCAGCTCCACCACGTCAAAGGGCTTCACCAGATAGTCATCGGCTCCCAGTCTCAGCCCCTTAACCCGATCCTTTACCTCGTACTTCGCTGTGATAAAGATAACCGGGATTCCCAAGGGACGAATATATTCCATAATGTCATATCCATCCACGCCCGGCAGCATCACATCCAGAAGAATCAGATCAAAGCTGCGGCTCTCAATCAGGCTCAGCGCCTGAATCCCGTCCTGCACAGCGCTGCATTGATATCCTGCTGCCGAAAGGTTCAAATCGATTAAATCACAAATCGGCTTTTCATCATCCACGATCAAGATCCGTATCATCCTGTTCCTCCTCTTCCTTCTCTAAGGGCTTTGCTGTCTCCTCCTCAGGCGGCTCCCATCCCCAGTAAGCCCAGGCCTGGTTCAGCAGCTCCTCCATATCGCTGTCCTCCCTACAGGAAAGCCAGCTCCCTATCTCCTGATCCTCTGAAAATCCTTCTGTCCCCTGGTAATAAATCGAAAAAGCCTTCTCAACTACCATGTCACCGCCAGAGCCCTCATAGCTATAGCGTCCAAGTATGGCCAGATCCTTTAAACCGTCCCCGTCAATATCGCAGCAGCGGATTCCTGAAATCCCGTAAAGGTTCTCATATTCTCCCATGGGTGCAAAGCTCCAGACAATATAGCCCTCCTCATCAATTAAATATACCATAAAAATATAGTATTCCGCCATCTTAAAATATCCGGGAACGATCTGAAGCCGCCCCAGCTTCTCAAACTCCTGCCAGCTCTGGTAATCCGTTTGGATCTGGAATCCATTTCGAATTAAGTCCTCCAGTGTGGTGGCTGTGTATAAAAACTCTGTGGATCCATTCTCCTTTACAAAGGATACGATAAAACGGATGCTCTTGTTCATGTGGAACCGGTTGATATTTTCCGACAGGCGCCAGTCCCGGTAAAAGCCCTCCGGCCCCTGGAACAGCACATCGCCCACCTTATAGTGCATTGCCTGGGAAGCTTCCTCCTCCGGCTCGAACGGCTGACTCTGAGCTTGCCCCCCGGGGCTGTCCTCCCTCTGGCAAAAGGTTACCAGCACAATATCTAAAAGCCCGTCCTCATTCATATCCACAAAGGATACTGCAGCGATTCCTTCATTCCACTGCTCCAGCTTCCCATGGTTCTGATAGTTTGTTTCCAGCTGATCCGTCCGGTACAGGATCTGCCCCTTTTCATCTGCGAAAAATAATCCCAGACGCCGGGACTCCCTGTCCATCGCCGGAATCAGGGTCGCCTGGCCGATCCCCGCCATTTCTATGGGAAAGCTGTGTTCCTGAATCACAGAGAACCCCATGGCTTCGATCTCCTGCCAGGTCTTAGCACCCCATAGCCTGTAAAGGTAGGCCTGATACTTCGCCTCCTCCTCCTTGGTCCATTCTGGTTCTTCCTCTGTCTCATCCTGGTAAGCTCCCGGCGGCAGGTCCTTCAGGGGCAGTATAGGGGAATCCGGCTCCTCTGCCATCCGGACGCCCGCAGTATCTGGCTTCGGATTCTCGCCTTCCCCGGAAAGCCAGCCCTTAAGCGCCCCGCTGCCAAGGAGAAGCAGCAGTGATAATACCGCCCCTCCTGCCAGCGCCGTGGCCGCAAGGATCTCCCATATCAGGCCTGGCCGGGTTCGGGTCCTGCCCCGCCTCGTTCTTCGACTCATGAATCTAACTTTCCCTCTTCCTGTCTCCATCCAAAAAAGGGACAACATCCTTTAGGATATTGTCACCTTTTTCATCCTCTTTTGTTACTGTTCACGGCCCTGCCGTGCCCAGCAACAAAATGCACACAAAATGGACATTCTGGTACCGTATTCCTCGGGTTCACTGTGACTTTCACTCACAGTGAACGCCTCGCGGGATACTACCTGTGAACAGTAACCCTCTTTTCCCTGCTATGGGCGGTACTTCTTCCCATCCTTCACCGCCACCGCAATGGACAGATCCGGTGTATAATAGGGAATCAGGGTTGCCTGAAATGCATGATATAAATCGGATTTCCCAGGCCATACCGTCCCGATCACCTGGTTCTTCTCATCCAGCTGATGGAACCAGGAGCCATTTACATGGTCCAGAACCGATTCATCCAAATAACGCATAAATGCAGCGTAGTCCTCCCCATATTGCTCCTTGCCTGTCACATGGTAAAGAACTGCGGATGTATTAATAGCTTCTGCCAGAGTCCAGTGCATCCGGTCATGAACAACCGGCCTTCCTTCCCAGTCAGTGGTGTACACGATTCCCGGCGCCCCGTCTGCGTTCCAGGCATCCCCCACAGCCCGCCCAAATAGCTTCTCTGCCCCGTCCAGATAGGGCTTTGCCGCCTCCTTATCCTCTTTATAGGTGGACAGCGCCCACTGGGTAATCAGCCTGGACCACTCGATCCCATGCCCCGGGGTGGCGCCGTAAGGCTTAAAGGGATCTGCCGGTCGCTCCTTATTACATTCTAAATCCGCCTTCCAGTCCTCGGTAAAATGCTCTGGAATCCTCCATTCATTATTAGAAGCCCATCCCAGGACACGGTCGATGATGCGGCCCGCCCGGATGCGGTATTTCTCCTCTCCTGTCACATCCGCCGCTGCCAAAAAGGCTTCCACGGTATGCATATTCGCATTCAATCCCCGGTAAGAATCCATCTTGGTAAACTCCGTATTCCAGGTATCGCAGGAAAGTCCTTCCTCCTCGTTCCAGAAGCGGAGATCATACAGGGCCAGCGCTTCTTTTAAAAGCTCCTCCGCCCCTTCCCGCCCCGCCAGCACTGCCGATGAAGCCGCCAGAATCACAAATGCGTGAGCATAGCACTGCTTGGTGGGCAGAATCTCATTTTCCCCGGTCAGGCCTGCGTACCAGCCCCCGTTTTCCTTGTCGTGAAGTTCTCCCCGAAGGCCCTTCAAGGCAGCATCCGCCAGCTCACCGCTGCCCTCATGTCCCAAAAAAGTGCCAATGCTATATACATGGGCCATGCGGGAGGTAACCCAGGTCTCCCGGCTCCGCTTCTTCCAGGGCATTCCGTCATCTCCCAGATAGTAGGAGCTCCCTCCCGGCGATGGAAACTGATGTCCAAACTTCAAAAGCCCCCACCCAATTTCTTCCAAAAAATTTCTGTTTTCCTCTGTGTCAATCTGATATTTCTTGTTTGCCTCACCCATGTTCTGTACCTCTCCTTCCTGTTTTTCTATCCTTGCTGTTTTTCTATCCTTTCCTGCCAGTGTCAATGCTTACAGGCGCCCCTCTGGAGCCGCCTCTCTGACAGCTTCCTTTTGCTAACCTCCAGTCCAAGTCCAATCATCGCCGGAACCACAGTTCCCAGCAGCGCATACCACGGCCAAAGGGGGATAGCATAGGCCTGGGGAAACCTGGAATAGTTCTCCGCCCCATCTCCCAGCAAAAGTCTGCCATAGATTACATCCATCACTTTAAATATAAAAAAATGAAGAGCCATAATATCAAAGGAGTACCTCCCCCACAGGGAAACCACCAGGGAAAGCCCCTTCACCTTCTCTAAAAGGGAGGCCAGGTACATGCAGCAATAGATGCCAAGGAAAGCCACCGCGTAATACTGCCATCCATCGCCGATCCTCCCCATAGTCACATCCACATATAGCTGATAGTGCTTAAGCAGAAGCACAAACAGTGTGCCGCAGACCAGCGTCCCATACCATTTCAGCAGGCCTATTACATTTGCCGCCTGGCCGTGCAGCAGCCAGCCTGCAGCGAAGAAGGGCTGAACCAAAAAGACTAGATGGAGCTGATAGGATAAATACAGCTGGCGAAAAATCAGCTGGCAGCCTATGATTCCAAACAAAATACTGACAGCCCCGGCCGCCAGCCTTGGAAGCGCCCAGCCCTTCCAGGTTTTATCTGGGAAAAAGGTGTAAGAAAACCACACACTCCCCCCGAACATTCCGCATGCAAGAACCCACACCGGCACAAACCACATAGCGCCGCCCATCAGCTCCGCCCCCTGAAATACCAGGGTATTCCCTAAAAACACCAGCGTATTTCCGGGGCCATAGAGCACACCGGTGCTGTCAATTCCCACTTGCTGAAACCAATTGTGGCAGAGAATAAACACAGACATGTAAAATACATACCGGGGCCAGGCGCTCTTTAGCTTGGCCGCGAAATGGTCAAAGGGCCTTGAGCCATACTTTCCTTCCTGATACAGGTAACCAGACACAAAGAAAAAAACTGCCAGATGGAAGGCATACACGTACTGAAGCACATAGGGGCAGCTGTGGCCCATAACAATAGCTAAAATTCCAATTCCCCGCACCAGATCCCAGAAGCGGGAACGGGGACGGGGGGATTCCTTGGTCATTAACTGATTCATAATTTTCTCTCATTCGGGAGGAATTCTCTCCTTTTTACACAATAGCAACCCAAAGCGTTTTTAAATCAGAACGGCATAGCGAATCGTTCGCGCTATCCTTATTGTGTTTTATCATTTTAGCATAGATAGCAGCAAAAAGCAATAAATCCCCTTTCTTCTTAGTTAAATATTCAGCAAAGAAAGGGTGTCCTATGACAGGACACCCACTGGTTTCGTAGCGGGACTTGAACCCGCATCTTATTGTTCGACAGACAATCGCTTTATCCATTAAGCTATACGCTCATATGAGATGTGCTTAAGCACAAAACCATATTATCACTTTATCAAGTGATTGTCAAACTTATCATAGGGTTTATTTACGAAACAACCCCCGTCACCCGGTAAACCGACACCTCTCCCGCGATTCCCTTCAGCTGTCGTTTTCCCAGATCCTCCGCCAAAATCCGGCCCTCCAGACACTCATACACCTCCTGGCTGATAATCACCTGTCCGGCCTTTGCCGAGCTTTCCAGGCGGGCCGCCACATTCACCGTATTGCCGATCGCCGTGTAATCCATGCGGGAGGTGGTTCCGATATTCCCGATTACCGCTTCCCCGCAGTTAATGCCCACGCCTACCCCCGGCCTCTGAAGGTTCATGGACTCCAGCTCCTTAGCCAGAATCTCCGCCGCATTTACGATATCCAGCCCGGTCTTTACCGCCCGGAATACGTAGTCATCCAAGTCCAGAGGCGCATTATAAATCGCCATGGTGGCGTCGCCGATAAACTTATCTACCGTTCCCTTATTATCAAATACTGCCTTTGTAGTCAGCTCCAAATAATGGTTCAGGATCTCCACCACCTTTTCCGGAGGCAATGACTCGGAAAGGGGAGTAAAGCCACGGATATCCACAAAAAGAACTGCCACCTCCTTTTTCTGTCCCCCCAGCTTTAAGGCCTCCTCGCCGCCCTTTACCAGATTCTGGGCTACCTCCTTCGATACATACTTTCCAAATATTCCTTCCAGCCGTTTTTTCGCTCTGCGCTCAGCCACATACTGGCGCCCGATGTAGCACACATAAAGCAGCACCGGGGCTCCCATGGGATAAATCAAAGGGAGAACATAGCCCTGACGATAGCCGATTTTCGCCCCCACCCAGTAGGATGCCAAAATCAACCCTGTAAATCCCGCAGATGCCGCTATCCGGCGAAGCTTAAGGCCAAGAAGCACGAGCCCCATCGTCGCCCCGGTCAGCAGAAGGCAAATCCATACTGCCAGTTCCTTCTTCTGGTTCTCCTCTAAAAGGGACTGGAGGATGTTCGCATGGACCTCCACCCCGTACATGGGGGTGTCATGGCTCACTGCAGTATAGTAGGCATCCATCATTCCCGTGGTGTAAGGCCCCACCAGCACGATGCACCCGGCAAACAGCTCTGATGGAATCTCCCCGCTCACCACCTTAGAGAAGGATAAGCCGGCTGTCTCCGATCCATAAAAGTCAAAGGGCTGGCCGGCAAAGGGCACATAGCCGCCCTCCCTCCCCTCCTCGATGATGGCGGGAAGCTGCCCCATATATTTCCGGTAAATTTCCACGGCAAAGCTGTACTGAAGCTCCTCCCCGGCCTGAATCCGGTACAGGCTGTGCCTTACGATTCCATCGGAGTCCACCGGAACATTGCTGAATCCATAGGTCACATGCTGCTTCAGGCCGTCATAGGGCACCTCATAGGTGGCTACCCCTTCCTTTGTGGAAAATCCCCCCAGACCATCCTCGGCAATCTCCTTTCCAAAGGAAGCGTAGGAGGTGACCACCACATTATCCTTCAGGGACGCTGCTTCTGCCAGCGCGTCGTCCGCCTCCTGGCTGCTCTCCCCGAAAAATCCGATATCCAGGCCGATGACTACCGGGGCCATGTCCGGGTCACGGTTCAATACCCTTAGAAGCTCTGCCACCCCGGTCCGGCTCCAGTTCTGCCAGGAGCCATACTCCATCATAGTTTCTTCATCAATCCCGATGACAAAAATCTCCGGGCTGACCAGCTCCCCCTTTTGATAATATCCATCCTGAAGGCGCCACTCCGTAGCGTCCAAAATCCCCAGCCCCTGGGCCGCCAGCGCCGCAAAACCTAGCAGGGCAAAAAGCCAGAAGCCCATCCCATCCCTTTTCCGGCTCTTTCCCTCCTTTGACTCATTGGGTTTCTTCCCCTTAAGCTTCCCTCTTAAACCTTTTTCCTCTTTCACGCCCTTATCATCCTTCCCTTTCCCAATCCTGTCCCCTCTGCCTGTCATTTACGGCAAAAAATTCCATGTAGGCAGCCACTCCAAATGGCTGACATAGGCCTGGCTAACCCGCAGGCCGGAAATAACCGGATAAAATACAGCCAGCAATACCAAGGAAGCAATGCAGCAGCCAAAAAAGCACCACATGCCCTTCTTCCCCCGCTCCTCCGCCCAGCACCCCATAATCATAGCCAGGAAGGGGACGCTGGGGTAATAGTGATAGAGGAAGGAATACCGGCTAATCACAATCCAGGGAAGAATGGGGGCAATATAAGCCACTAGCAAAAAAGCCACCTTCCCCTGAAATCTCTCAGTTAATTTCATCAAACATCCGAATACCATTAAGATGCCCGTCCACCAAAGGGCCGGATTTCCCATAAATACAACAGTTTCTACCTCTTTACTGGTAAAGCCGGTGACCGTTAGCCGCACCGGATTCCCGATTACCGGCCACTGGAACCACTGTGACGCCGACGGGTGGTATCCGCTAACATGCGCATGGTACTGGTACATATTTACCTGATTCCTCCACACCCGTTCCCAAAATCCCATCGTCTCATCCATCGCCACATAGGGGAGATAAGAAAGCAAATAAATGCCAGCTGGAATCAAAATAAAAAACAGGACGCACACACCGCAGGTACTGAAAATATATCTCAATGTAATCTGTTTCTTCCGATATTGGGAAAGCAAAATTGCCGCAAAGATTACCGCCGCCCCTGCCCCGCCGTACAATCCGGACCATTTACAGGAGGCTGCCAGGCCAAAGCAAAGGCCGGAACCAAATAAATACCTCCAGCCGCGTTCCCCTCCGCCCTTTTCCATGGCTTCATAATAGCGGAACAAAAAATAATCCATCCCTGTCATAAAAAGCACCAGAAAGGAATCGATCTGACCTAACCTTGACTCGGTAAAATGCAGAAAATCTGCTGCAACCACGGCAACTACTCCCACCGAAATCCAGGGATTTTGAAACACTCGTCTGGAAAATGCCCAGAGAAGTAGAAGAAGCAAACATCCTGCCACAACGCCGGCGATCCGCCAGCCAAAGGGATCCATACCAAAACAGGCAATCCCTGGGGCGATGCAAAGCTTTCCAAGGGGCGGATGGGTATCCTCATAGGAACGGATTCCATGGAGATGCTCATAGGCTGTTCTGGCGAAATAGGATTCATCAAATACAGTTCCTGACTGGAAGGAGCCATACCCGGGATACATCCAGGCCTCATCAAAAAGAGGGGGATACTCAGCCCGATTCACCGGAATTATCTCTCCTCCCTGGGAATCCTTTAAAACCAGCTCATTGATCTGGGTATACTGGTTTAATGTAGTCAGCTTTAAATACTGCCCCTCGCCATAGACCGAGGTTTTCCCCCATTGAAACACCCGGTCCATTTTTAACTCCGGCAGGTCAGCCCACTGAATGGGATTTCCTTTTCCAAGCTGAAGCGCAAAACGGCGGTTTTCAAAATTCCCCAAAAAATATGCCACCGTTCCCAGCTCCTTCTCCTCCCCAAAGTCCAGCAGGATTTCTGTACCCTTTTCCTCCGAGGACCAGACCGTAGCCGGAGCATAGTGATTTCCCAGGCGAAAAAAAGAGAGGACAGCATAGAAAATCAGAATCAACACTACTGCAGCTTGGCAATATTGGCTTTGTTTTTTCTGTTTCATAGCATGCTGTCCTCTCTGCATTATTCTCTATATACTATCTTTCTTTTAATCGTTCTGTTCTATTACGGAGTGCCAACTAGTGCATATGGCTCAAAAGAAGTCGGACTCTGATACTCACTTGATTCGCTTGAAGCATTATCAGGGCTAGGCTCTTTCGATTCTGAATCTTGCTCATCACTACCAGGTACTGAAGAATCAGAACCATTATCTGTACTGCTCGAAGTGTCCGGAGTATCTAGTACCTCACTATCCCCTCCCGCTGTGGTAGACTGCGCCTCCGTAGTCTCCGGCTCCGTTGACGTTACCGCTTCCGTCGTAGTCTCCGGCTCTGTTGATGCATCAGCTTCCGTCGTAGTCTCAGGAGCTGTTGATGTCACAGCTTCCGTGGTATCCCCCGTCGTCTCCTCCCTGCTAGTCTCCACCATCACCGGCCTCGTATCTTTGTCCCGATTCCGCTCTCTGCGCTCCTTCACCAGTCCCGGAGGGATACGGACAATGCTCATCCCCCGGTTTGCCATCGCCTTGCGCAGCTGCTCGGCCAGCCAGTTCTCCCTCCACTCCTTCTCCTGGAGCAGCACCGCCAGCTGAGCCTGAGCCAGGGCCATCTCCTCGGTGCTGTCCAGTCCGATAGCGGTCAAATCCAGCTTCTCCGCCTGCTCCAGCACGGCTTCCAACCCCGCTGCCGGCAGGTCTCTCCAGCTAAAGGGCTCCACTCCCTGAAGCTGATAAGAGGCGATATAGCTCCGCCCTGACCGTGTTTCCTTAGAAACTCCCTGGAGAACCGCCTTCTCTCCTGCCTTCATGGTGATGGTCTCATTCCCCAGGTTCCAGCTCACCTCTCCCTCGATCAGATAAAAGGTCAGCATCCCGTCCTCGATGACAAACACACCGCTGGTTCCCCGGATGCTCATGGAGGTCTGGGCCGCATTAAAATTCATCTCCTCCCCATCCTCCAAAGGCTGATCCACATTGAAAAACATAGAGCCGGACTTCAAGGTGATTTTTAAGGACTTGGAGGAGGATTTGGTAATCACTGCCTCAGAGCTGCTGTCCAGCTTCAGCGTCTTTCCTCCATCCGCTTCCAGATAAATACTGGATTTCAAACCAGTGCGGAGCTGGCTTCCCTGCCCCACCGGTATCCCGGCAGTGGCCTTGATTTCATTCGGGGTGCTGCCTCTGGTAACATAGGCCTCCTCCCCCTTTACGCTCAGAATCGAAAACCGCCGGCTCTCCGCCGTGGCCTCATCTGCCATGGACTTAATGTTCGTCCCCAGCAGCGCCACCGCCAGTGACAGCACCAGCAGCCTCTTCCATTTCATTTTCATCTTCCTTCTCCTCCTTACAATCATCGATTCTATGCTGCCAGGCGATGCCGGACAGTCTGATGTATGGCCCAGAGGGCGGCAGAACATCCTCCCAGTGAAAGCACCATCCCTTAAAGAATCATCCAGTCGCCTTCCTTAGCAAACCATACCTTCCCGCCAGGTTTCAACTCTCCAGATTTCATCTCTCCAGGCTTCATCCCTCCAGGTCCAATCCTTCCAGCTCCTTCCAACCGCTGTGTCAATTCCATCTCCGCCTTCTTAAGCGCCTCATCCTCCCGGTCCCAATTATGGTGGCAGATACAAAGCCTCCTGGCCCGGCACGCTCCAGCCATCTCAAGCCCCTGCTCCCAGAAGCTGTGCCCGAAGCCCCGGAAGCAAGGATATTCCTCTCTGGTATAAGGCGCGTCAAACAAAAGGAGATCACAGTCCCGGGCAAAATCTTTGTACCGCTCCCAGTATTCGGACCGGTTCTCTTCTCCCAGCTCACAGTCCATCCCATAGACCATCGACCGCCCATCCTTCTCCAGACGGTAAAGCAGGCCTCCATTAGGGTGATTGGATGCCATGGCCCGAACCAAAGCCCCGCCTGGAAGCTCCCAGCTGTCCCCGTCCGCTCCGTCATGCCATACCACCCGGGCCGGAACCTGGCTCACCGATACCGGCCAGTAGGGCGGCCCCAGAACCTTATTCAGCCTGGTCTGAAAGCTTTCCCCATCTGGGGACGGCCCATAAAGATGGATCCTGGCCTCCTTCCGAAACATCCCCGGAAATAAAATCAGCCCGGTAATATGGTCCAGATGGAGATGCCCGATAAAGATGTGAATGGGCACATCCCACCTTCCCTCCCTCTCCATCTGCTGCCCCAGGGCCAGAATCCCGGTGCCTCCGTCAAAGACAGCCAGACCCTCCTCCCAGGAAGCAGAAATACAGCTGGTGTTTCCTCCGTAACCCATCCGGTTGGGAAAGGGCGCCGGACAGGAGCCTCTGGTTCCCCAGAGCTCCACCTTCATCCCGCCCTTCTCCAGACTCTCTGATTCCCGTCCGTGCTTCTCCATCCTTCCACCTCCCGCATTTCTCATGGAGCCTTCTTGCCAGCCTTCCCGAAAGCTCCACCGGAATCATTCGATTCGAATCACTTTGCTTTCACAGATATACATCCCCAGGCTCTCCCCGATCGGATTACCTGGCCAGGTACACCACCGTGATATCATCCGACTGGGGCGCTCCCCGGGTAAATGCCTCCACCTCTTCGTATAATTCCTCAATCAAGGCCTCCGGCTCCGCGGCATCCTCCATATGACGGTTCAGGGCATCCTCCATCCCCTCATCGGAAAACATCTCCCCGTCCACATCAAAGGCTTCCGTCACTCCGTCGGTATAGAGACAGATCCGATCCCCCGGCATTAACTCCATCCGCTGCTCCCGGTAAGACATATCCTCCATAATCCCCAGGACAAAATCCACCTTGCAATCCAGCTGATGGAAGGGGCCTCCGGCCTGACTGACATAAGGCTTATTATGTCCCGCATTCACATACACCAAACTTCCGGTCCGGGTATCCAGGACACAGAGAAAGGCGGTGACAAAAAGCTCCTCCTCATTATCCTCATTCAGCCGGTTATTCACCAGCTCCGCTACCTCAGCGATAGGCATATCCAGCATCATATAATTCTTAATGTGGGTCTTGGCTACCATCATAAATAAGGCCGCCGGCATCCCCTTTCCCGCTACATCCGCCACCAGAAAGCACAGCCGGTTTTCATCGATTAAAAACACATCGTAAAAGTCCCCGGCCACCCCCTTGGCAGGCTTCATCCTGGCCGTCACCTTCACATCCGGCAGCTGGCAGAACCGTTTAAAGGATTTGGGCAGGAAGCCGGTCTGAATCCGGGAGGCCACCTCCAGCTCGGATTTCATCCGCTCCCGCTCAGTGACCACCATAGTGGTCTTGGTATATAAAAGCTCCAGCAGCGCCGCGTATACCTTTCGGTTGGCGTCCGCAATCTCCAGAAATAACGTCCTGGAAATATTCGCGCAGGCCATGGGCGTCACGGCCCGGACCGTGGCCTTCCGGATTCCGTCCTTAATCAGGGCCAGCTCCCCCACCACATCTCCCTCTGCCAGTTCATTAATAAGCTTTCCTCCGGTTCCCAAAACCAGGGCCTGGCCCTCCAGGATGATGTACATTCCGTCATCCGGGGACGCGCCCTCCTTCACCACATCCTGGCCCTCGTCAAAATGCACCAGCTCCGTGGCCTCTAACAAAAGCCGCGACCCCTCCGGCATCTGGCCGTCCTCCTGAATCTGGAAAAAATCCCGGATAATCTTCAGCTGTCTCCAATCTCCCTCCATACTCTTTCCTTTCACATTCCATTTCCCGGCCGGATTAAAAAGCTTCCGTACCCGTTATCCGGCGCATATAATACCTGGCAGTCTCCTACCTGCACCCAGCTCTGCCGGTTAATCTCCCAGTGGTTATCCCCCTGCCAGGCGCTGATAATGGCCTCCCCTAAAAGCTCCGGGGCAGAGGTCATCTGGTAAATCATCGCCTGATATACCGCAAAATCATAGGTGGCGGATTTTCTGGTATCTGTGCTCCCGGAATCCAGCTTCAGCCGGATATCCAGGCGGTACTGTCCCTGGTTCTGCTCCCGGTATATTCCTAGGAGAATGGTTTCCTCCGCCGTGGTATTAGCGGCGATGCCAGACTGGCTGCTTCCCGTGGTGCTGCCCGTCCGGCTGATGCTTCCCCAGCTGCTTCCGCCGGAGGCTGCCCCCCAGTTCGCGGTGGTACTTCGGCTGGTGCCGACGCTGGTGGTTCCTGTGGTTTTTCCCGTACCGCCGGTAATATTTCCACTGCCTAAGCGGATAGCCGTGTACTCCACCGCTCCTTCCGTCACCCGCATGCGCCGGTCCTGGCCGAAAGCGTCATTTACCGTCTGGGCCAGGGCGGTAAGAGCATCCTTTCCCGCCCATTCATTCCCCGGGGAGGGAACCATGCCGGGCGCATGAAATTCTGTCTGGAGAATCCACATGCTCCGCTCATACCAGACCCCCTCCTCATCTACATAATAGCCGTCCGGGGTCACTGCATTCTTCAGATAGCTTCCGTCCGCCAGGAGGTAATAGCTCTGTTCCTTATCCTCCACCCAACCGGTAACCTTCTGTCCGTTCTCATCACAGTACTGCCATCCGTCCTCCTGCCAGACCCACCGGGGCTGGCCGTAAGCCGCCCCGGCTGCTCCCAGGCTAAGGCAGGCCAAGGCGGCCCACAGCCGAATCCATCTTCCGGCCCCACGTCTTTTCTTATCCCTCTGCCTGAATTGATTTCGTGATACTCTCTCCTGTTCCAATGTGGTCCTCTGACCTCCCTTCTGTCATTGAACGCAATCCGCAGCCTAGAGGCCGCTACTTTACCAGTCCTCCCGCTTCCTTCTGGCGCTGTGGCTGGGGCTGGGCGGGCGTCTGGCGCATGGAGGTGCGCCCTCCCGTCTTTCCTCCCCCGCCTAAGGCCAGGAAATTCGTCTGAACCCGCTGGGAACCTCCTGCCTGCTTGGGCTGAGCTGCCTGGAATCCGGGCTTCCTTGGCGGAAGCGGCGGCTGGGGTCGGGCTGCCTCTTTCTGCTGAGGCCGTGCCGCTTCCCTGGTCTGGGGCCGGGCCGCCTCCTTTTTCCTGGCTGCCGGTTTCTTCGGCTGAGGCTTGGCTGCCTCCTTCTTCGGCTCCTTCTTCTCCTTTACCTCCTTCTCAAAAGCCAGCTTGGGACGGATATTGGCAGACTGGGCGGCCTTATTCCTCTCCTGGATCTCCTTCAGGCTGATGGGCTCCCGGGCAGGCTCCTTCTCCGGCGCCCTCACGCCCTTTTCGTGGTCCTCCCCATAGAGCGCCTGAACCCCTTCTCCCAGCTGCTCCATCTCCTGCACTTGCTTCCTTAGTCCTTTCTGGGCGAACTCCAAAGCGGCATTCGTATGGGTGGACTTGTGCAGACCATTGAAAGCAATGTTGCTTTTCGCCGCCGCATCCAGGGCCCTCACTCCATTGACATAAGCCTTTCCCTTTGGGTCCAAAGCTTCAAATTCTTCCTTTGACATCTTCGCTGAATAGCTCTTCAGCTCCCAACCATCCTTGTCGATCTCCACCATATTTTTCTTCATATGCTCCTGGAATTTCGTCAGCCGCTCCTTCACCAAATTCCGCTGAGTCTCCGGAATCAGATCCCCCAGAGCATAATCTATGGCAGAGGCGTCCATCTTCCGGATCCGATCCGCCGTCTCCCGGCCGATGAAAACCATCCCCTTCAGGTCGTCCTGTTTGGCCATAACCCTGTCGCTGTTTCCGAAGGCTAAATCATTATCGATTCCCTGAAGCCCTATGACATTCCGCTTCCCATGTTCATCCGGCTCACTCAGCTTGTAAAACATATTCCCGCCGTGGCGGTCCGCCTGATTGCAGAAGTAATCCAGGATTTCAATATTGATCATATCCTGATTAAAGGATGCTGTAGGGGTGAATTCCACCTGGCCGAATTCCCGGAGGGAATTATAATCCGCTGAGTTAATATCGCGGCCTTCCGCGAATTCCATAAAGCAGCCGGTCATCTCCTTATCTCCGGTTTTCACCACCATCTTCTGGGAATAGGCGATGACCCCTCCCACACCTAAAAGCTCCGCCATGCGGCTCATGGCGATATTGCGGGAGGTTAATTCCGTCTGATCCAGGGTCAGGACTCCTACATCGGCGGCCAGATCCGCAGATTTCGCCGCCAGCACTGCCTTTGTAAGGCCGCGGACCGCCCGGTCATTACCCCGTAATTCCTCCAGGTTTCTTTTCTCCCGTCCGATTTCCTCCAGCCGCTTCTTTCCACTGGGATTCGTTTGGTCCAAACCTTTGGCTTCTTGATCCAGAGCGTCCATCATGGAAGTAATCTTTTCCTTCGCATATGCATTTTGATATTCTCCCAGCCGGAGATCCCCCTTCGTTTCTTTTGGTATATCCAAACTGCATAGCTTCTCGAACGCGGCATAATTTTTTCCGTACAATGCCTTCAGCTCCGGATCCCCGGCCTCCTTCACCAGATCCAGATAGTAATCACTGGCTTTGCGGAGTTGATTCTCCTCGGTAAAAAAGCCTTTTTTCCCATTAACCTCCATCTTGATTCTCTGGCTTACATTAGCGCCTACCGCTTCCCTTTTTCCTTCCAAGGTCACATGGGGCACCTCAAAGGAGGCCACATCCTCAAAATGCTTTCCCTGCTTTTCGTAATCCCTGACCAGACGCAGATCCCGGATCTGATCCAGATTCTTCGCCTCCTGAAAAGCCACCAGCTTCTCAAACACAGCCAGCCTCCGCTCTCCTCCTGAGGTCTTCCCCGCGGCGTATTCTTTGCACGCCTTCATCAGCTCCTGGTTGGCCTTCACCATCTTCATGGCATTTTCTTCTGTAATCGGTTTCTTCTGCAGCTGTTCACAGGCCTTGAAGGCCTTCTCTACCGCCCTGAACCGTGAGGAATTCATCAGCCCTCCTTCCTCCTTAAAAAAATCGTGGAAGTCCTGCTGGCTCCACTGCCGGTTTCTTAATTCCTGCTCCCCTAATCCTTTAAATTGCTTTCCCATCCCGCTCTCCTTTCTTTCACGCCCTTATTCCCATCCTGCGGCTGATTCTTCACCGCTATCCTTTACTCCTGCTTTAGCCCTGCATACGCTGGAAGCAGGGCTCTCATTACTCCCCGGCCTCCGGCGTCTCTGACGTCTCTGGCTGATTCTCTTTCTCCTTCTGCTTTCGGTTCCACTGATCCATCATATCCTCCACCACCGTCTCGTCCCTTGTGGCGTCGGCTGCCGCCCGTGAGGCTTCCTCCTCCTGCTTCCTCTGCTTTTCTGCCTGGAGCTTTGCCAGCAATTCCTCCATAGACTGACTGCATAGGGTATTTAAGTCATATTCATAAACCCGGGCAAACACCATATCCTTTGTTTCATAGGAGGCGTTCCCGGGGAACCCTACGGAAAGATAGCGGCTTCCCTGTCTCCAGCTCCGGTACCAGCTTCCCTCTGCCACCACTAAACTTTTCTTTTCCTTTACATCGTAAAAGACCAGACCGCTCCCCTGCATTGTGAGCAAAAGCCCCTCGCTTCCACTGCCCAGGCCGGACCAGATCTCCCCCGCCTCCGGATATTCCTTCAGAGCCTCCACCACCTGGGAATCTGCCGTAAGCTTTGCGTAAAGCATCTGATCTCCGGATATGGTCATATTGCCATATCCGTTCATCCCTCCGGGAAGGGAGTCTTCATTCATCTCCTGGAATTGCTGGTTATAGGCTCCCGTTCCCTCCTGATAATTTCCAGCCAGGTCACGGTAGGAAATCACGGCTGACTCCAGGGCATTTTCCTCCCGCCCGTCGGAAAGAAGCCGCATCTGCTCTGTATCATAGGCCAGAAGGTACTGCTGGTCTCCGTCCTTAAGTATCCCTGCCTGCTCATCCTCCTCCAGCTTCATTCCCGCCTCATCCAGGCTTTCCCCATCCTCCGGGGAAATCTGATAAACCGTCCCGTCTGCTCCCACACAGTACCGCTCCCAGCCCGGACTGTCCACCAGCTCCTTTGCCTTCTCCGGATCCAGAACCCGGTAGGTTTCCACATAGCAGTTTTTCAGCTGGCTCTGTCTGGACCCTGTGGTTCGCCTGGCGGTCTGGCGCAGCCCCCGGGTGGACTTTACCTCCACCGGGTTTCCCTCCTCGTCGGACTCCGTATGGTAGGAGGCCAGGGTAAATCTCCGGGAGAATTCCTCTCTCACCATATTTTGGAAATCCCCAATCTCTCCGTAAAGCTGACTGTAGCTCCCGTTTACCAGGATAAAGTGCTTATCCAGTCTTTGGTTCCCGGTCCATTCCTTTGCCGGGGTGTAGGCCTCTGGCTGAGGAACCATGCCCACGACTCCATCCTCCTTCTGAAAGAGGGCATCCCCCTTCCACACGTACACCGGCGTATTTTCATATTCCCCCATGGTCCGGAGATTTTTCAGGATCGCCCCTTCCCACTCATCGGGAATCTTCTCTCTTGCCCGGGCCCAGTCCTCTCCGTTATCCGGCTTATCCTCCTCTAAGAATTCCATTCCCTCCGCCATGTTAATCCAGGCCTGCTTCTGGGCCTCAAAGGCTCCATTTTTCTGATAAATATCTCCTGCAATCTGGTGAACCTCATAAACCATTACCACATTCCGGATCTTGGCCGCTTCCTCTTCCTCCATCTTCCGGATCTCCTCTTCCGTTTCCTCGGAATCCTTCTCCTCTCCCTCTGCCTCCTGGCTCTCCTCTTCCGTTTCCCCGGAATTTTCCTCCGGAACCTCCAGCTCCTCCAGCTCAATGGAAAGATCCAGATAAATCCGGTCCTTCTCATCCACCATGGCATGGGCCACAGCGACAGAAAAGGCATCCTGGTACTGCCTGCGGATAAAGGCTTCCACCTCTGCCCGGAACTTTATCGTCCCGTCCGAATCGTAGAGGAAGCCCTGGCCATTATCATAGACAAAGATATCTCCGGCGCTGCCGTCCTCCATGATACACTGCTGGATAAAAAATGCCTCCCCGTCCTGGGATGGGCCGGCGCCTCCCTGCTCTTTTTCATCCTCTCCCTCCCGCTGAAACCGGTTTTCGTGGAAGACGTGAAGGTCGCCGGTTTCATAATCATACCAGGCTCCGCAGTGAACCACATCCCTTGGCTTCTCGCCGCCCTCCGCCCGGGTAGTGTAGCCATAGACAAAGGTAGATTCTCCCCGCATCCCTGCCACGGAAAACTCCTCTATGTCCTCCGGCTCCCGGGAATGCCCCTGGGCGATGCGAAAGGCCTCCTTTCCCCCCAGATTCTGAAATTTCTCGGCCATATTTTGCTGAAAAAAGTCCTCAGGATTCTTCTTCCCATCCTCCGGATCCCAGCTGATCTTCACCTCTACATCAGAATCTGCAACCGTCACCTGGGACTCCGCCTCATCCAGGATCCTTTTGCTATCCACCTCCATAGAACCCGCAAGGGAGCCGCAGCCTGTGAAAAACACAGTAACTGCCAGTGAAAGCCCTGCTGCTAATATCCTTTTCACAATCCCCGCCTCCCTGTAAAGTCTGGGCAAACTGCCGGAAGAAAGTTTTTTTCTCCTTCCGGCAGTTTTGCCTTACCGCTGTCCCCGCGCTGCCTTAATCACGGCAGAAACATTATAATTTGCCTACGCTGCTCTGCATCCAGGACTGCATCGCGCCCATGCCCAGCTTCAGCACTACGATTAATACGAAAATCAGCACAAAGCCGATGATGGCGTTTTTCAGGCTGTTTTTCGCCTTTTCCCGGTCTTGAGGCTCCTCCGCCTTGGCAAGCTTTGCCCCCAGAATAATGCAGTAGATGGCTCCCAGCGCCCCTACGATTCCCAACGCCGGCGTTAATGCCATATTCAGCAGCTCGATAATGGGCTTGCTGACAGTGTCAAAGGGATTCGCCGCAGTTAAAAACATAACATTCATTTTCTTTCCTCCTTACACTCCTCATAATTAAATGAAATTTATTGCATCCGCTCTCCCCGCCTTGGCAGGGAACGGGAACAATCCTTAAACTATATTACCTTCATATTCCGCCTTAAAAAAACCATCCAAATCCCGGTTGCCGCCAGGAAAATCAGCCCCGCTGCCAGTATCCGGATATCCATCAGGTCATAGGTCTGCCGGATGCGGAAGGAATACCACCGCTCATTCCCCGCCTTATCCTGGATGCCCAGGCCGTAGGTCCCGGCCGCGGTCAGCCGGGTGCCGGCCGCGTATCCCTGATCCCCATTGTAATTGATGCGGATCTGGCATCCTGGCTCAGAGGGGTAAAACTCTACCGGCTCTGCATACACCCCGTCCTGGGCTTCCGGCATAAAGGTCAGAAACGGAGCCGTGGTATCCCGCACAAACTCTGTCTCCAGCACCAGCTCCTCATATTCCAGGGCCTGGCAGGTAATCTGGTACCGGCCATCCTCCTTCATGAAAAAGTAACGGCCGCTCTCTAAGGGAAGCTTCTTCCCATCCAGCCGTGCCTGGGTAATCTGAAATCCTTCCGGCGCCGGAATCACTCCTGTGCTGCCGTCCTCTGCTGAAAGGATGGTAAAGTAAAAATATACCTCATAAACATGATAGTCATCCCCTGTCTCCCCCTGCGATTGATAGGAGAGGATCTGAAGCTGGTAGTTTCCCTTTTCGGTAAAATGCCAGGAATCGGAAATGCTGCCCATCCCCTCATCCTTCTTCACAATCCCCACAGCCCCTGAGGGAAGCCAGATATCCACCGGCCCGCTGGAGATCATCCCTCTGGGGACGGTGCTGAAAAAAAAGTTTCCGTTGGGCAGGGTGTAGCGGATCCTTCCCCCCTCCGCCGGCTCCATCACCAGCTCCGGGTTGGTCACCTTCTCATATTCCGAGTCCTGGACAAAGTCCTTCCCCGGCCCGGCCCCTTCCTCCAGCCTCAGATAGGATTCAATCAGTTGGTTCAGCTCCTCCTGTGACAGCTCTTCTGGATCTTTCTCCTCCAGAATGTCTTCCAGGAAATCCGCCTCCTCCTTCTCGGACAAGTTCTCCTCTGTGGCCTCAGCTCCTTCCATGGAATCCTCCCCCGGGAGGGCCATCACCAAAAGCGGGCTTCCAAAAAGCATCCAGAAAGCCACACCCCATCCAAGCAAAGCCCTACCCCATTTCATGGCTGCGGGCCTCCTTCGCCCGTTCGTCAAGCTTTGGGCCTTCCTTTGCCCGCGCCATAGCCTTAGGCCCCCGCCGGGATGTCTTCTCCGACGCCATTGCCTCTTCCTTAAGCAGCTGCTGATAGGTTACCCTTACCCTGGAGGGATTTTGCACCTGCTTTACCGGCTGGTCGCGCTGGAGCCCTTCTCCGCCGCCGGCCTCTCTGGCCGCCCGCTCTCTTCTCAGCTCTCCCAGGCGGATTTCCCACAGGGCTCTGTTCTTGCTGCTGTCAAAATATGCCATCCCTCATCCCCCTATTCTGCCTCCAAAAATTGCTGAATCAGCGTATTCATTCCGTTAATCAGGGTCTGGCGGGATTTTCCGGCTACGATTACAAATTCCTCCGGCTCCAGGCCTGCGATATTCTGGATCTGGAGCTCCTCATTTTCTAACAGTGCCCTGGCCTGTTCCTCGTAGCAGATATAGGCCCGGATCTCTCCCTTAAGGAGCGCCGCTTCCCCCTCTCTTACGGAGCCATAGTCCATCAGCCGGATATTTTCCGCCTGATACAGCTGACTCCGGATTCCTTCGTCCAGGCTGTGGTCGGTTCCCAGTGTGGAATCCTTTAATGCCCCGACAGTCAGAACATAGTCTCCCGCCCGGGTCACCCCATACAGATTCCCTTTGCCGTAAGAGGTGGTAAATCCATAATTCTCCTCCAGGCTTCCCCTGGCGCCGATACAGCCCAGGGCGATGTCCGCGGTGCCCTCTGTCACCGCCTCCAAAGCCTCCTGGCGGCTGCACACCTGAAAGCTTGCCTCCACCCCGATGGCCTCTGCAATATACTGGGAAAGTTCCGGCTCCAGGCCTGTGGGGCTTCCTCCCTCTGTCTGGGTAAAGCGGCTTTTAGTGTCCACGATGGCCACTCTCAGGGCGCCTGCCTCCCGGATCTCATCGATCTCGCTGGCCGCCTTTTTTCCGCAGCCTGCCGCCGCTGCCAGCCAAAGGATGGCCAGGGCGGCGAGCCCGCCCCTCCTGACTGCTCTGTTCATTTCACATCCTCCTTTACACCGTAAACAAGCGCTCCATATCCTTGGTTGCCGTGATGCTGATTCCTGTCCGGCTGGAGGGAGAGGTTACCACAAAGGCCCGGCCCCGGCCGTTATTGACAATCTCCTCCTGTTCGCTCTCATTGATGGCTCCCGCCTTCTCATAAAGCTTGCACAGGTCATGCATGTCATTGGGCGACAGGGGGAAGATAAAGGAATACTGGCAGGCGTTGATAATCGCGGTAGATTTCCTTGCCAGCTCCTCTGTTCCCACAAAGTCGGCGATATTCTGGGTGATAATAATCTGCATCCCATTGTATTTCCGGATTCGCTTGGCCAGCTGGTACATAAAGTCCAGGGCGATGGGATACTTGCTGTCGATAAACACATGGGCCTCGTCGATGACCACTATCACCTTCCGCTCCGCCTGGTAGCGGATATTGTAATCCCGGTTTTTAATGATTTCATTGTCCAGCCACTTTAATACCAGAAGCATCTGGGCATTGGCAATGGTATTATTTTTGTTTGCCAGAAGGGACTGGAAGTTAAATGCGATAAAGTTTTCATTGGTGGAGATGGATGCCGGGCCGTTCCACAGCAGGGCGTTCCTTCCTCCGGTGGCGAACTTGGAGATATAGTTTAAAAGCACCCGCAGATTCTCCTTGCTGTACTCCCCGGTAGCCACCTGGTAGTCATTTAAAATCTTGTCGTACAAATCATCGAAGATAGGGTAATCCTCCGGCTCCAGCTCACTTAAGTTGGTCTCCCCGTCGATTCCCTTGGACTCGTACATCCGCACCGTAATATTATTTAAGTATTCCAGGGCGTCCGCCTCGATTCCCGGAAGAATCTGACGGTAAAACTCCTCCAAAAACTGGAGGTGGGTGCTGAAGCTGGTGTTAATGCTCTCCTCCTCTTCCTCCTCGTCGGAAAGACTTGCGATAATATGGAAGGGGTTCAGCCGCCCCTGGGTGGCGCTTCCCACGTCGATAACCTTTCCGTTTAAGTTCTCTGCCAGCCCGAAATATTCATTTTCCGGATCCAGGATAAAGATTTTGCTGTTATCCGCCGCCAGGTTTGCCAGAATGGTTTTGGTGGCGTAGGACTTACCGCTTCCTGACTTTCCGATCACCACCATATTGCTGTTTACCCGGTCCTTATTCCGCACGAAGAAATCGATAAATACCGGCTTTCCGCCGCTGTCACCGATGCACACGCCCTTGGGGTCGCTGAGGCTCATATTCACAAAGGGAAAGGCCGCGGCCACCGAGCTTGAGTGTATCCCCCGGCTCACTCTGCGGTACGCGTCATAGCCGGAAATCTGGGTGGAGGCATAGGTTTCAAACTGCTGCACATAGTTATCCGTTGAGCGGAAGCTCTCCTCTGACAGGGCCCGCTTAATCTGCTTTTTCATAGAATTTGAAGGCAGGGTGCTTTTCTTCTGCTCTGACTGGGGGAGAAGCATCTGCCGGGACAGCTCATAATCATAGGCGGTCACATAAACATTTACATCCAGCAGGGTTTCATTATCGCTCTGAAGCATGGCCAGCACCTCGGCTAAGGTATCCACATGGGTCTGCAGCTCCATCAGACGGCTGGTCTTCCCGGTGGAATTCGCCTGCTCCCGCAGCTCGTCGATAGCGTGGTCGATCTGGCGTATACCCTTATACCGGTCCACCATCTTCATCTTCATAATTACCCGGGTCCCCGGCCGGTTAAAGAGGTTGCTTCCCCAGGCATTCCCCACGATAGTGGGGTAGTCGGTAATCCGGAAATTATGGGTAATCAGGTCATCGTACTGGATGGTGCGGCTGGTAAAACGGATTTCCTTGGGGACAATCCAGTCCATGTACTGGTCCCTGGTCAGATTCTGGACCTCGCGCTCGTCAAAGTCCAGGGTATAATTATACTTTAGGAATACCACCAGCTCTTTTTCCGACAGGATATGACACTCCATATCGTCGCCATTCATGGTGTCCAGCATATTCTGGGCCTGGTTAAAGAGCAGATCTTTATCCTTGTGGAAAAATACCAGATAGTGGAATGGCACATACACCTTATCCCTCTCGTTAATGTACCGAATCTGCTCCATCCGGTCATAGATAATTCCCACCCTGGTGGTTAATTCCTCTTCATTTAACAGCCCGTTCACAAAGGCCTCCTCCAGAGCGTGGATCTTCTCCTGCTCCGTCTCGAGGTAGGAGTCGTAGAGCACCGGCCGGTCAATCTTTACCAGAGCCGCGGTCTCTGTGCCGGAGATGGTCCGCAGCACGGAGCCAAAGACCTGGTCAATCATCTGGTTCTGACGCTGGAGCGTGTAAAACTTAAACTCCACATCTGGAATCTGGACCGCGATCCCGTAATATTCCCCGTTATATTCGATGAACTGCCCGTCGATCCCGGTAAAGGGCGTGATATCCTTTACCGTGGGAACCCCCTTTTTCGCCGGATCCTCCTGGAATCTCCGGTAACGGGCAATGTATTTTAAAAAGTTGTATACCATCATGTAGGCCTTCTCGCCCTCTACCGGAACCACGGAAGCGCCGAATATCACTGCCACCGCCGCCCCAATCCACAGACGGAAGGGCAGGTTGGAGAACACGATGGAGATGACGATGGTAATTCCGATAATGCCTACAAATACGTCCGGGACCTCCACGCCTTTAAAAAACTCCATGGCTACCTTGGTTTTCTTCGGGATTATCCTCATAGTGAATTCCTCCTGGTAAAGGTCCTGCCGCTCTGGGCTCCCTGATACTGAAGTCCGCGGATGCTTAAGGACGAGTACGAAGCCTTCTTAGCCTCAGCGCTGCTGGCGGCGCTCCCCCCTCTGTAGGAGCTGCTGGCGCCTCCCGCAAATCGGCTTTGTGCGCTACTGGCGCTTCCCGCAGATGAGCTTCCCCCACTGCTGATACCGCTTCCCGCGGATACGCTGGCGCTTCTGCTTGCCAGTCTTACCGAAGCCACTGGTATCGGCGCAGAGGATATGGTATATCGTCTGCCGGCGCTGCCATAGCGGCCCTCTGCTTCCCCGGTGCCCGAGCCTGCATCGCTGCTTCCCACGGAAAAACTGCTCCGGCTGCTGACGCCGCTGCTGGCGGAGGCGCTTTGGGAGCCAAAGTCATCTCCCAGGAATCCGGAGAGGCTTTCCGCCCCTCCGACCCGGATGCCCTCAGCGGTCAGGATGCTTCCCGGGAAGCTGCGGGAAAGCACCTCCCCGGTGATTCCCACAGTATAGCCGCAGCCTCCGGCCGTTATCTGGCGGCTTCCGCCTGAGGATGCGCTCCCGGTGCCTCCCGCAATCCTTCTGCCATGAACCGTCTGCGCCCCCCGGTAAGCGCCTGTGGATGAACTTGCCCCGCCCATCATACGCTGGGCGCCTCTGCGCACCTGATCCCGCATCACGCCGCCGGCTCCCCGCTGGCTTACGTACTGCATCACATCGGCCGCCTTTCTTCTCCGGCTGCCCTCATCTCCCAGCGCCCGCTCTTTCAGCGCGGTGTGGATGCGGAAGTCTTTGGCGGAAACCTGGGTGCCTCCCGGCCCCACACTGCCAAGAACCTGTCTGGCGCCCTTCCTGGCGCCGTCCTTCATCATGCCGCCGATCCCTCTTTGTCCTGCATAGGAAAGGGCGCCTGCCACCTTTCTTCTCCGGCTGTCCTGCCCGCCCAGGGCCCTCTCCTTCAGCTCCTTCCGGATACGGAAATCGGTGCCGTAGCGGCTGGCCGCGCTGGTTTTCGGCTGCAGCCCCAGGCCGCCGGCCCGGGATACAGCCCCTGACCGTCCGGGCTTTCCCTGGAATCTTCCGTCCTGACGGGATATTCCGCCGGAACCGCCGCCTAAGCCAGCGCCTCCTTCCAAACCGCTTCCGCCTCCCTGGCCTCTGCCCCTGGAGTGGAGCGCCGTGCTCATGAACTGCTGGCCTTTGCTGATCAGCTTCCCGGCTGTATAGCCGTAGAGCATCCCCCCGGCTGTGGCTGCCGTGTTTGCCTCTGACGAGCCTGCCTGACTGCTCAGCAGGGAGGTAATCATAGAGCCGGATTTATAGACAGCCCAGGCGCCCCCTGCCAGAAAGAACAGCTTCATCATATAATTCATCTCTGTGCTGGCATGTTCCCCAAAGGTAATCTTGTTTCCCATAACCAGCGGGCAGATCATCAGAAACAATCGCATTCCGATGGCAGAGCCAAAACCGGTAAAGCATTTGGCGATAAACATCTCCCTCCACCGGGAAAACCGCTCCCCGTCATCCAGTGGAATCATACACACGAAATAGGGAGACGCGATATAAAGCATCACCAGCTCGAAAATCCGCTGCACAAAAACGATCAAACAGATCCCGATGGTAAAGAGTAAAAACACCGCCGCGATGAAGCCGATAACATAGTCAAACTCCGCCAGGTTAAAGCTATCTCCCACCTGCTTTAGGTTCCCATAGTCCTTCGCTCCTGCCACGCTGGTGGAATAAAAGGGATATCGGACTGTATCTTCCGCCGTCGTCCCCAGCGCTATCTCTGTATTCCCGTCTGACAGATTTATGCCGTTTTTCGACGCATTCAGGGAGGCGATGGTAAAAACGATTCTGCCCAGAGTGGTCTCCCCGCCAAAGCTTAATACCGAGGTCACGGATTTGAGAATCACGGCAGACAGCTTTAAGAAAAAATATACGAAAAACGGAACCGTAAAAAACTGGACAAATGTCTTCATCATCGCCGCCAGCACCTTGGAAACCGGCCGCTTATTTTCAAAATCCAGGTCAAAAGCAGACTTGGCCGTGGCATAAATGGTAAGGATCAGAGCCAGCCCCAGGGCCCCCAGGGTCAGCATCCAGAATACCGTGCTGATGGTTTTCTGCTGCATCAGCACCTCCACCAGACTGCCGGCGATTTCGACTCCGTTTTCGTCGATATAGGTCACATTTTCCAGGCCGATAAATACGTCAAAGGCCTTTTCCAGATAGTCAATCAGCTTCAGCACACCGGAAAACAGCAGGTAAAGCTGGGTGCTGTACAGTGTCTTCCACAGATCAATCAAGGTATTCAGGGCCGTTTCCAGCACTGGCAGCAGGATGGGCGCCAGAATATTCTGAAAAACCCAGGTCAGCACGGTTGTCAGCAGATTGGACACAAATCGGAATACCGGGGCCAGAATATTTTGCAGCACCCAGTTAAACACCTTCTGGAACAACCCCAGGTAAACATACTCCAACTCAGCTTCCTCCTTTTCTCAGACATGATGATTTTATTTTCCGGTGAACCGCTGATTCTCATCGGAATTTTTCGATCCGCCTCCCAGCTCACCGGCCGCGGAGGCAAGCTTTCCTAAGGATCCCCCCGCGCCGCCTCCTAAGGAGCCCATTGCGCCTAATGCGGTCGTGGTGCCCCCGGAGGCGGCCGACATAGCCATGCTGGCCGCCGTAGAAGCCGAGCCCACGATGATCCCCTGGATCAGGGCTCCCGCCTGCTCATCTGCCATAGCCGCCTCCGGATTCAGAATCTGCATCATCAGATGCTGGCTCTTATAGACCGCCCAGGCGCCGCCGATAATCAGGAACAGCTTAAGAACCGTATTGATGATTACCGCGTTAGGCAGATTCGCAGGATAAAGGCAGAGCCGTTTGCTGGCGATGGAGGGAACCAGCAGCAGGTAATACCGCATGGAAAAAATCACCCCGAACCCAGAGAAAAACTTAGCCACAAACAGCTCCCGCCACTTGGAAAAGAGCACTCCGTCATCCAGAGGGATGGTGGAGACAAACAAGGGGGAGACCAGGTATAACAGCAGCAGCTCAAACAGCCTTCGGATGAAGATCAACGACGCCCCTGCCAGAATAAACAGCAGGAGAATTGCGCTGGCAAAGCCCTGTACATAATGAAAATTTGCCGCGTAGAAATCCTTCTTCACCTCCAGCAGGTCGCGGTAATTCTTAGTCCCAACCAGATAAGGCTCGCGGATCGTATCATCAATCGAAGGACTCCTGTCGGTGTCCGCCCCCTCCATCAAGCCAGTCAGGCCGCTTCTGGGCTTTGTCGTCTCCTTATCCGCGTCCAGACTGGCCGATAAAAAGATAATCGTACCGATGGAGGACTCCCCATGCTGCGCGGCGTTAAAGCTGGCCACCGCCTGATTGGTCACGATGGAGGCGGCCTGAAGCAGGAAGATGCACAAAAAAGGAATCAGCATAAAGGTAATTGCCGCCCGCATCCCGTCTCCCAGCACCTTGCTGATGGGATTTTTATCCTCTAAAGCCATATCTGAGATGGATTTCGCTGTCTTAAATATGGTAAAGAGAAAGGAAATTCCCACCGCAAGGACAGTGATCAAGGTAAATGCCCTGGTTACCTCCTCCATCTGGAAAAAGGCATCTAAAAGATACGTGGTCTTGTTGTGCACCTCCACCGTGCTGATCCCGGCAAACACATTAAAGATATTCTCCACAAAATCCACCAGGCCGCAGAGCACGTTAAAAATCCCCAGAAGGAACTCGCACCATATGGAAAAAAAGACGGTAAGTACATATTCCATATAGAGATTTAAAATCTCTTTTAAAATCGGTGCAAACACATCCGACAACAGAGTATAGAAAATCTGGCTTAATATATCCACAAAGCTGTTCTCTAAGATGATCCACTCCAACTAGCCTCACCTCCCGGATTATCGGATTTTCACCGTCTTCTTCGTATGTACCACAAATACCGCGCCGCCCAGAATCAAAAGAATCACCAGAACCACAGCAACCACTCCATACCGGTTTACTCTGTATTTCAAGGTAAAACGGGACGAAGCTTCATTGCCTGCGTAGTCCGCCACAGTAAGGAGATAATCGCCGGGGCTGTCGATGGCATAGCCGGAAAAGCCCTCTACTAATTCTCTATTCTTTTCCAGACGGATGGTCTCAATATCCTCGGATAAATACTGAATCGCCGCTGTCCCGCCCTTTACCGTCACGCCGATCTCCGGCGGGGTGGTATCCTTTAACAGCATTCCCTCCAGGGTTTCTCCTCCCTGGCCCTCCAGGGTAAACTGATACTGTCCGTCCTGCTCCATGGGCATCCAAGCCCGGGAGGAAAGCTCCATGGGCTCCCCGTCCAGAAAGGCCGAGACAAACTCCATCCCTGCCGGCGCCGGGTAATAGTCGGTTCCACTGACGTAGGAGGCGATGGTGCAGGACCAGGCGCCGCCCTCTAGCTCTGCCCGGTAATGCCCTGGCTCTGTCAGACTGTCGCCCCAGACATACTCCACCGGCTCATCATCCCGGTAGAGGACAGCACGCTCCTCCTCTGCCTTTGGAACCGTAATCGCCACCGGCCCGGAACCCATATAGCCCTCTGGCACATTCGCCCCAAGGCCGCTTCCATCGGTAAAGGTAACCTGATACTGCCGACTCCCGGTATCATACTTTTGGGTACGGGGCCAAAAGCCGTTCTCTGCCGGCGCGATGGCTCCGGCCGTGGCCTCTGCCCCTTCGCCATTCTCCTCCCCGATCCCTTCCGGCTCGCCCTCATTCTCTGCCTGGCTCTCATCCCGGGGATCCCCCTCTGTCGGGTTTTCTTCCCCAGTCCCTTCGGCTTCTTCCTCCTGACTCTCCTCCTCTGACTGGCTGCTCTCCCCCTCCTCTTCACGCTCCTCTGCGCCTCCCGGAAGGATGTTGAGAACAGAGCTTTCCTGCTCCTCAGAAAGCGGCCTGCCGTCATAGGTAAAGGAGGTCCATCCGCTGCCGCCGGAGGATGCGGATGTGCCGCCCGACGCCTCCTCCGCGTCTGGCATAGGCTTTGCCTGGATCCGGAACCGGAAAACCGCCCGGTATTCCGCCTGCTCAGAAAGGGCTGCCTTGGTATCCTCCACCCCAGTGAGCCGGATCACATAGGTTCCGTATTCGCTGATGGTCTGGCCCGGCGCGTAATCCCAGGGCAGGCCGTCCTTTTCCATGGTGTAGGTGATATTATGGGGAATATCCAGGGTCACAGGCTGATTGGTAATGCCCCCGTTCCCCACACTGGCATAGAAGAAGAAGCGGTCGTCCATGGATAATTCATACACCTTAAAATCCTCATGGTACTGCTCCTGGAGCGTCACCTGATTCACCGCCGGCCCATCCAGGATGATGCTGTCCGTCTCCATCCCCGGATTTAAAGCATAGCCCCCCTGGCCATAAGCTTCATCGTCATATCCTGAATCGGAATAGAATTCCGGCGCCTCCTCTTCCTCCCACTCATACTCTCCGTCATAGACAAAAAGCTCTGCCCGTACCGGATGGGGAAATGCCAGCGACGAAGCGAGAACTGCCCCTGCAAGCAGACACGTCCGGACATTTCTTATGTATCTTCCCGATTTCATGCTCCTTCCTCCTGTGCGTCGCCCTCATATCCCTCCTCAGCCTCCTCCTCCATGGAGGCCATGATGTAATTTCTCTCCTCCAGATCATAATAAATCTCATCTCCGAAAAAGGCATTCATCCGCACCTCAGACAGATCCATGGTTCCCATCTGATACAGAGGACATTTGTAGCTGGGAGTAAATTTCGTTTTTAAGGGGAAGTTGCCAAAGGTAACGATAATGGCATTCCCGGTGTCTGTTTTATTATTCAGCTTCTGCAGCTCAGAAGGATAAATCAGAGGCCTGGTCTGAAGCTGGCTGGAAACATTAATATTCCCCTGCTTATCTCCCACAGAGCTGGAGATGCTGGAGGTGGAAACGGTCATATTGCCGCAGAGCTTGGAAAACTCCTCGCAGGTCTCGATATCATTGGACCCGATAAACATCTTCATGCCGCAGTTGCTCTTGATAATATTGGATACCTTATCCCCATAGACATTATCCAGCTGGGCGTAGGACTGCACCACCATGTTGAACCAGATTTTCCGGGAGCGCCCTACGGTAATCATCTTGTCAAACTTATCAATCTTAGGCATGTTTCCAAACTCATCCAGAATAAAGTACACGTTCCTGGGCAGGCTCAAATCCTCCCTGGAGGAGGCCACCTTAATCAGCGCCTTGTAGATACACAGGATAAATACTGCCGCCAGGGCATGACGGGTATCCTTTTCATCGGGTATCTTAAGGAACAGGGCGGTGGGCTCCATGGCAAACTGGATGGGGTCGATATCCGTGGCCGAGGTAAGGGAGCACAGTCCCTCATCATTAAACATGGAAAGCTTGTCGAAGGCAATGGACATATAGCTGGCCATGGTGCTCTCCGCCGCGGACAGCACCTGCTTGGACAGGCCCACAGCCTTGGACACCGGGGAGCGGCCCTTAAAGAAATTCCGCAGGGCCTCATAGTCATTATCTGAATTGCCGATGGCTTTATTAATATTGTAGAAGCAGAACCGCTCCCTGCTCATCTCCAGCTCCGGGAACTCGCTGTCCTCCATCATGGCCAGGCACACAGCCATAATCAGGGAACGGGCGCCCTTCTCCCAAACCGGGTCATCCTGGGACTCCACCGGACAGATCACGCTGATTAAGTCATTTAAGTCCTCATACACCTCGTCAAAGATCTTCTGGCGGGCAATCTTGATCTTCGCCAGCAGCTCCCGCCGGATCCCGTAGGCCTTCCCCTCATACTCATACCACTCTTCCCCGTAGCTTTCCGGGGAGTTCACCAGCTCCAGTCCGCTCTCCAAAGCGGAATCGGTTCGCCGGTAAATCTCGTTCCCCGTATTTAAATACAGCTGATACCGATCGTAGAGATCCGTAAGGGGATTCCAGCGGAAGGAGCTGTAGGGATCCCGCAGATCCAGCACCATCACCTTATAGCCCCGCTCCTTAAGGAGACCGCTGTGAAGCTGGAACAGCTCTCCCTTGGGGTCCGTGCAGATCATGGAGGATCCGGCTCCGGACCGGGCCAGGATCTGGATCATGGGATTAATAAAGGTGGTGGTTTTTCCACTTCCCGTAGCGCCGATTACCAGCCCATGCATGGGGGACGCCAGATTCACATCCAGCTCCTTCCTCTTCTTATTAAACTGGGCATAGACCGGAATCCCATCCTTTTTCGATTCCGAAAGCTTGGTAAACTGATAGGGCTGAAAGTTAAAATTCCGCTCCTTTTCCGTCATGAACCGGGAGTTTTCCAGATTACTCTCAAAATTCTCTGCCTTTGACTTCATCAGCTTCTTGGAGCGGGCCGCAGAGGGCCTGGAAAAAAGGACGAATACCAGCACCAGCAGCAGCGTAAGCACTGCCCCATATAAATAGGTTTTTCCGGAAAATAGCAGGCTGTAGTCCAGTATTTCTCCTTCATACGCCCCCATAAGGGAGGGCAGCCATCTGGAGAGCAGTACATGAGCGCCAAAGCCCAGCAAAACCGTACTGCACAAAAAGCCAATCACCCCTGCCGCAATCTTTTTTATCATTCCTTTTCCTCCCTTATATATCGATGTACTCGCAAAATCAGTCACAAAGAGACTTTTCGCGTACATATCGGTAACATGCCCAGCCTGCCAGGCAGGCCGCCAGCACGCCCCAGAGCCCCACCTTGAAGGGGCTCCCGAAAAGAAGGGCCCTTCTGCCCTCCTCCCTGTTTACCCAGCTGATGGGAATCACACTTAGGTTAAAACTAATGTGAAGGGCGATGGCATAGATCGTGTTATCCTCCCGCACTGCCACCCATCCCAGCATAAGCCCCATAAGCCCTGCATAAATCACCCACAGAGGGGACACATGGCAGAGGGCAAAAAGCAGGGCGGACAGCCCGATTGCCCATTTCTCTGAAAAGCCTTTTAGCAGCCGTCCCAGCATATATCCCCGGAATACGACCTCCTCTGCCACCGGCGCAAAAATCACAGTGGAGGCTATGGACAGCAGCTGGTCCGTCCCTTTTTGGAAGCTGCCGGAGGAATCCTGGTAGGAGGCTATCCATCCCTTCGGAAGAGGGAGCAGGGTTATGAGAGCAGAAAAAAAGACGGCAAGCCCTATGCCAGCCCCTGCCAGCAAAGCAATTCGCTTCCATACAAGGCCCTGCCGCTCCAGCACAGCGTCCTCCCATATCGAGCTGTTCCTTTTCCGGCTGCGTTTGTGAAGGATTACCAGTGACAAAAGGATCCCCAGCGTATAGTAAAAATTCCCGCTTTGGCGGATCAGCTCTCCCGCCTCCCGGCCCCCCATCAGCATCATTCCAAAGCTCATCAGCAGCGCCGGGAGGCAAAGAAAGAGAATCAGAGGGCGTACCGCGTAAACCACCACCCCGGCCCCCTTCCAAAGCCTCTGCTGAAATGTCAGCTCCTCCATCCTCTTCCATTCCTTTCCCTGTGCTTCTTTAGCTCTCCAGCTCGATGGTGAGCACCCCGGCAAAGCCGGTCACCTCAAAGATCTCCATAATACACGGCTTTACCTGAGTAAGGGTCATAGAGCCCCCTACTTTATTCAGCTTCTTCTGCGCCGACACAAAGGCCCGCAGCCCCACGGAGGAAATATAGGTGGTCTCCCCCATATCGATTACCAGCTCATCCTCACCCTGTTCCAAAAGCTCCTTTAACCTCTTATCCAGCTTAGGGGCCGAAGACGCGTCAATTTTTTTCTCTGTTTTAATCTCTGTCATGTTTCCTCTATCTCTCCTTCTATCCATTCCTCAGCTTCTATGGGATCCTCCAGACGGTTTTCTTCTTCCATAGGATCCTCCGGACTGTTTTCTTCTTCCCTGGGATCCTCCGGGCCGTCCTCCTCCCATCCAAACAGCTGGAAAAATGCCTCCATAACCCGGGCCTGCTCCTCTTCCTCCTCCAAGGGCCGGAGCAAAATTTCATCTTCCTCCCCCTGGCCAAGTCCCATAAGGTGAAGGGTAGCATCCTCCCCCTCCAGGGCGATGTACTCCCGGCCCTGTTCCAGAAAAACGCCAGCCACCCGGCAGGCCATGCTGCTCCCGTCCTCTAAGGTCAACTCCAGCTCCACTGGCGTATCCTCCCCAGGCTCCCAGATCTCGCCAGGCTCCTCCTGGCCCGCCTCCCTGTCGTAGGCCTCCTGCTCTGCTTCTGCGTCCATCGCTTCCCCGAAGATCTGCTTTTCCAGAAGCCCGGTATCCGGCATACGTGCCATTGTCCTGCTCCTTTCTGGTATGATTCTGCTTCATACCCTCCGTCCGCTTGTCTAGGTAGAAAAGCTCTTTTGAACCCTGACCACATTCCAGCCCTCATGGCGCTGATATGCTGTGTGATCCATGAATTGCTTCACCATGTAGACTCCTAGGCCTCCCACCGGCCTCTCCTCTATGGGCAGGGTCAGATCTGGGTCCTCCCTTGCAAAGGGATTATAGGACCTCCCCTGATCCCGAAACAAAAGAGTTATTTCCTTCCTCCCATCCCCCTGGCCACGGATCTCATAATCCACCTGAACCTGCCCCATGCAGGGACTCTGCCCATAGGCATAAGAGGCAATATTGGTAAAAAGCTCTTCCGCTGATATCAGGATTTTCCGCTTATCATCCTCATTGCAGCCTTCACAGACCAAAATATGGTCAATTCGCTCCAGCACCTGTTCAAGCTGCTCCATGGATGCAGGTACAATCATGGATTCCATAAGCTTCCCCCCTATCCAATATTTGTATTATCATATCATTTCTTAACATTTCATTTCAATAAAATAGCACCAATGGAACATTTTTCGCATGAACTGTCTTCCAGATCTTGTTATCAAACAAAGGGATTTTTGTTATAATTGAAGATAATAGTGCATTTGTTAATAGGAGTTGATTCTATGAATATTGCCATGGTTGACGACCTGGAAATCGATTTATCCACACTGCGGCAAATGCTCACCGATTATCTGGAGAGGCGCCATATAGACTATAAAATTTTCCCTTTTTCCAGCGGCCGCGCATTCCTTTCCGCTTATTCCTTAGAGCGCTTTGACGCGGTTTTTTTAGATCATCAGATGGATGGCTTAAGCGGTATGGAAACCGCCCACGCCCTGCGCCTTCAGAACCGCAGGATTCCCATTATATTTGTCACTGTGGAGGAGGGCTATGCGCTGGAGGGCTATTCTGTCTGGGCTATGGATTATATTTTAAAGCCCATCGACCAGGGGCGCCTGGCTTCTCTGATGGATCGGCTTGTGGAGCAGACCCAGGTGCAGCACATCATTGAAATCAAAGAAAGCCGTCTGATACGGCATCTGCTGGTGGATGATATTTTATATGTCCGCTCTGTAGGACATTTTCTGGAAATTTATATGGTCAAAGAAATGGTTAAACCTTATATGACCTTAGAATACTTTTTATCTCTGCTGAAGCAGATGGAAGAATATGGTGACAGCAATCTGGGACTTCGTTTTCAAAATTGCTGCCGCGGGTATGTGGTATCTCTGGATCATGTTCGCTCCTTAGAGTCCTCCAATTTTATCCTTTCAAACGGAAGCAGGGTACCCATAAGCCGGCCAAGATACAAGGACATGCAGTCAGCCTATGCCCAATATCTGTTTAAAAAAACCCGGAAGATTACATAAATGCAGGAGATCGATCTATGCTTACACACGATGCAATGCTTGCTGCCTTTACTTATATTTTAGAATTAATTCCCTTTCATTTTCTCGCCTACTATCCATTTCGGGATCGGCTCCGCTTTCCGGCCTGGATTACCATCCTGGGAGTGGGGGCAAATATAGCTGCAGAATTTTTCGTATGCTGCTATTGCTATAGTATCGGACAGGATATCCGAAACTGGGACGCCCTCTTTGCCCTGACCTCGATCCTGATTTATTTCAGCTGTGTCAAGGCGGAAATTACCAAGCTGCTTTTTATTTATATCCTTATGGTGGATTACATTATGATCGTTCGGGGCACCGCGATCTTTCTGAGCATTAAGCTATTCTATGAACCGGGTGATGCTTACCGTCTTTTAGATTCCCCTCAGGGAACCATCCTCCGCCTGATCCCGTGTATTCTGACCCTGCCCCTGATCCTGAACTTTTTAAATCTGACCAAGGAGCGGGTTCTTCGGAGCTATGCCCCTCAGCTGTGGTCCACTATCTGGCTGCTCCCTGCCCTTAACACTCTGATGGTGCTTTTGTTTACCTGGAATTTTGACATGGTCAGCATCCCCGGGCTCATCTTTCTCTTATCCCGGGTCTGCCTGCTAATCATGGTGTTAATCATCTATTATCAGCTGATTTCCTCCCTGGAATCCCTGCGGCTGCAAGGAGAGGCAGAGGAGCGGGCTAAAAATCAAGAGCAGCGGATCGCCATGCAGCAGCTCCAGTATGCTCAGCTTCAAAAACAGATCGAAGAAACCCTCCAGGCCCGCCATGATCTTCATCAGCACTTAGCACTCATCCAGGCTTACCTGGACAGCGGGGATACCAAAACCTTAAAGGATTATATAGACAAGTATGGACAAAAGCTGCCCCTGCAGTCTGATAAAATATACTGTAAAAATTATGCTGTGGATTTCGTGGTACGCTATTATGCAGAAAAAGCCGCCGCCGCAAGCATCCAGTTTGAATCTCATCTCCAGCTCCCTCAGGAATTATCTGTAGGCGAGCCGGACATCTGTGTATTGCTGGGGAATCTTCTGGAAAATGCCATGGATTCCTGCTTAGAGCTTAAGGGGCAGCCCTCCTTCATCCGTCTCCATGCTCAGGTCGCCGGAAGCTGCGCCCTGTCCATCACAGTGGATAATTCCTGCGCTGCCATGCCCGCGAAAAAAAATCATGATCTCCTTTCCTCCAAGCACTCTGACTATGGAGTAGGGACCATGTCTATCCGCAACATCGCGGCACAGTATCACGGCATTGCAGACTTTAAGTGCAGCGGCGGCGTATTCTACGCCTCGGTCTTTCTGAATCCATAGGCCCTCTCCGGCCGGCCTGATTTTTCTGCAGCATAAAAAGGCACTGATTATCAGTGCCTTTTGTCATGGACCCGAAGGGATTCGAACCCTCGGTCTCTGCGTTGCGAACGCAGCGCTTTCCCAGCTAAGCTACGAGCCCGTCTTTAACTCTTGATCATTATACCGCTTTTTTCCGCAAATTACAAGTTTTTTTGTAAAAAAGAATCCATTACATTCTAAAACCCCCAGGATTTCTCCTGGGGGTAAAGGATATCTATGATACCACAAATTACTCTAAGATAGAAACAACGCTGCCAGAACCAACGGTTCTTCCGCCCTCACGGATAGCGAAACGCAGTCCCTGCTCCATAGCTACCGGATGGATCAGCTCTACGGTCATCTCTACGTTATCACCAGGCATGCACATCTCGGTGCCTTCCGGCAGATCGCATACGCCAGTAACGTCGGTGGTTCTGAAATAGAACTGAGGACGATAGTTATTGAAGAATGGAGTATGACGTCCACCCTCATCCTTGGTCAGAACATAAACCTGAGCAGTGAACTTGTTATGGCACTTAACAGAACCGGGCTTGCACAGACACTGTCCTCTCTCGATCTCGGTTCTCTGAACGCCACGGAGCAGAGCGCCGATGTTGTCACCAGCACGAGCCTCGTCTAACAGCTTACGGAACATCTCGATACCAGTTACAACTACCTTACGGGTCTCCTCGGAAATACCAACGATCTCTACCTCGTCAGACAGATGCAGCGTACCACGCTCTACTCTACCAGTAGCAACCGTACCACGGCCGGTGATAGAGAATACGTCCTCAACAGGCATTAAGAATGGCTTGTCAACGTCACGAACCGGATCCGGAACGTAGGAGTCAACCTGCTCCATCAGCTCAACGATCTTGTCGCCCCACTCAGAAGAGGGATCCTCCAGAGCCTTTAATGCAGAGCCCTGAACTACCGGAATGTCATCGCCCGGGAACTCATACTCATTTAACAGGTCGCGGATCTCCATCTCAACCAGCTCTAACAGCTCGGGATCATCTACCATATCACACTTGTTCATGAATACTACGATATAAGGTACACCTACCTGACGGGACAGCAGGATGTGCTCACGGGTCTGAGCCATAACACCATCTGTAGCAGCTACTACTAAGATAGCGCCGTCCATCTGAGCAGCGCCAGTGATCATGTTCTTTACATAGTCAGCATGGCCTGGGCAGTCAACGTGTGCATAGTGTCTATTGGGAGTCTCATACTCAACGTGTGCGGTGGAGATGGTGATTCCACGCTCTCTCTCTTCCGGAGCCTTGTCGATGTTCTCGAATGCTACAGCCTCGCCGGTACCGAATCTCTCATGTAAAGTCTTGGTAATCGCAGCGGTTAACGTGGTTTTACCATGGTCTACGTGGCCGATGGTACCAATGTTACAATGCGGTTTGCTTCTTTCAAACTTAGCTTTTGCCATTTTATAACGTCCTCCTTAATTTGCGCCTTGTGGGCTATTATAGTTTATATCAGGCTATTTTCCATTATATTTGATTTAAGTGGATTTTTCAAGCCTATTCTTTCCCGGCCCGGCTTTTTTTCACCAGGCTGGGGGAAAACTTTCCTTCCTAATGAATTATTTCCCTTTATGCTCGGAAATAATCTTCTCCTGGATGGATTTGGGCACCTGCTCATACTTCTCAAAGAACATAGAGTAATTGCCGCGGCCCTGGGTCTTGGAGCGTAAGTCCGTGGAATAGCCAAACATCTCAGACAACGGAACATAGCCCTTTACCATCTTGCCTCCGCCGATATCCTCCATCCCCTCGATACGGCCTCTCCGGGAGTTAATGTCACCGATTACATCGCCCATATATTCCTCTGGCATCGTAACCTCTACCTTCATAATAGGCTCCAGCAGCACGGCGCCGCCCTTATTCATCGCATCCTTAAATGCCATGGAGCCAGCGATGTGGAATGCCATCTCAGAGGAGTCAACCTCATGATAGGAGCCATCGAATACATTAGCGTGAACGCCCAGCACCGGGAATCCGCCCAGCACACCGGACTTGGCTGCTTCCTCGATACCCTCGCCTACAGCCGGGATATACTCCTTGGGAATCGCACCGCCTACCACAGTGGATTCGAACTCGAAGGTCTTCTCTCCATTGGGATCCATAGGAGTGAAGGTAACCTTACAGTGGCCATACTGTCCGCGGCCGCCGGACTGCCTTGCGTATTTGCTGTCCACGGATACTTCCTTCGTAAAGGTCTCCTTATAGGCAACCTGAGGTGCGCCTACATTCGCCTCCACATTAAATTCGCGGAGCAGACGATCCACGATAATCTCCAGATGAAGCTCGCCCATACCAGAGATAATGGTCTGCCCAGTCTCGTGATCTGTATGAACACGGAAGGTAGGATCCTCCTCTGCAAGCTTCGCTAAAGCGATGCCCATCTTGTCCTGGCCAGCCTTTGTCTTAGGCTCGATGGCAATATCGATAACCGGCTCCGGGAATTCCATGGATTCCAGAATAACCGGGTGCTGCTCATCGCAGATGGTATCGCCGGTGGTGGTAAGCTTAAAGCCCACAGCTGCCGCGATATCACCGGAGTAAACCTTGTCCAGCTCCGCACGCTTATTTGCATGCATCTGCAGGATACGGCCCACACGCTCCTTCTTGCCCTTTGTGGCATTCAGTACATAGGAGCCAGAGTTCATAGTGCCGGAGTAAACCCGGAAGAATGCCAGCTTTCCTACGAATGGGTCGGTCATAATCTTAAATGCCAGCGCAGAGAAGGGCTCCTCATCTGAGGAATGTCTCTCGATCTCATTCCCCTCCAGATCCGTACCCTTAATAGCCGGGATATCGGTGGGAGCAGGCATAAACTCCAAAATAGCATCAAGAAGCTTCTGTACGCCCTTGTTCCGGTAAGCAGTACCGCAGCATACGGGAATCGCCGTACACTCACAGGTAGCCTTCCTCAGGGCCTTCTTTAAATCTTCAACAGACGGCTCCTCGCCCTCCAGATACTGCATCATTAAGTCATCATCCAGCTCGCAGATCTTTTCTACCAGCTCTGTGCGGTACAGCTCTGCGTCATCTGCCATGTCCTCAGGCACATCGGTGATTTCGATGTCCTCGCCCTTTTCGTCATGATAGATATAAGCCTTCATTTCGAACAGGTCGATAATTCCCTTAAACTCATCTTCCTTGCCGATGGGCAGCTGAAGGCAGATAGCATTCTTGCCCAGGCGGGTACGGATCTGATCTACCGCGCCGTAGAAGTTTGCGCCTAAGATATCCATCTTATTGATGAATGCCATACGAGGTACATTGTACGTGTCAGCCTGGCGCCAAACATTTTCTGACTGAGGCTCCACGCCGCCTTTTGCGCAGAACACGCCTACTGCGCCGTCCAGTACACGAAGGGAACGCTCTACCTCCACGGTAAAGTCCACGTGTCCTGGGGTATCGATGATATTAATCCGGTGCTCCAGAGCGCCAGGCTTACTCTTGCAGTTTTCCTGTAAGGTCCAATGACAGGTAGTTGCTGCAGAAGTAATGGTAATTCCTCTTTCCTGCTCCTGCTCCATCCAGTCCATGGTGGCAGTACCCTCATGAGTATCACCGATCTTATAATTCACACCAGTATAATAAAGGATACGCTCGGTCAATGTGGTCTTACCCGCATCGATATGAGCCATAATACCAATATTCCTGGTTCTTTCCAACGGATATTCTCTTCCAGCCAAAGCTCTTTCCTCCTTAATATTCAGCCTGCTGCATTAGAAACGGTAATGGGAGAATGCCTTGTTTGCCTCTGCCATCTTGTGCATATCTTCTTTTCTCTTTACAGAAGCGCCGGTATTATTGGCTGCATCCATAATCTCATTGGCCAGTCTTTCCTTCTGAGTCTTCTCGCCTCTCTTGCGGGAAAACATGGTCAGCCACCGAAGTGCCAGGGCCTGTCTTCTCTCAGGCTTTACCTCGATGGGCACCTGATAGGTAGCGCCGCCGATACGCTTTGCCTTAACCTCCAGCACTGGCATGATGTTGTTCATCGCCTCTTCAAATACTTCTACCGCATCCTTGCCTGTCTTCTCAGCTACACGCTCAAATGCGCCGTATACGATCTTCTGTGCTACACCCCGCTTGCCGTCTAACATGATATTGTTGATCAGCTTGGTTACAACCTTGTTATTGTAGATCGGGTCTGCCAGCACATCTCTTTTCTGGGTATGTCCTTTACGTGGCACGTTACTTCCCTCCTTAATATGGTACGGATTTTTCCGTATGCATTAGATCATAGGTACTCACGCCGGGAAACTCCTGGCATGTTCATGCGCGGAATCACCTGCAACGGTGATTAATCTCTATCTCCTGCAACCTACAGGTTCAATATCATCACTCCGGCATAATCCTATAATGTATACTGCGGTTCTCGATTATTTCTTAACTTTTGGTCTCTTGGCGCCGTATTTGGAACGAGCCTGCTTTCTGTTGGCAACGCCTGCGGTGTCCAAGGTTCCTCTGATAATGTGGTATCTGGTACCTGGAAGGTCCTTTACTCTGCCTCCGCGAATCAGAACAACACTATGCTCCTGTAAGTTATGGCCCTCACCTGGAATATAGCTGGTCACTTCAATTCCATTTGAAAGACGAACTCTGGCGATCTTACGAAGAGCGGAATTCGGCTTCTTCGGGGTAGCGGTCTTCACTGCGGTGCACACGCCTCTCTTCTGGGGAGAAGAAATATCCGTTGCCCTCTTCTGTAAGGAATTAAATCCCTTCTGAAGAGCCGGAGCTGTAGACTTTTTCACGCTGGTCTGTCTTCCCTTTCTCACTAACTGGTTAAATGTTGGCATTCCTTTCACCTCCTGTGATATTGACTGTGGTTGCTGTATTAGCTTATTTGGGTACAAAAATATATGGCAGATTTTTGCACACCTTAATGATTATAGCCATAGCGCCGGATTCTGTCAAGGAATTTTATAAAAGAATCTCTTGATTTCTCTTGATTTTCTTCATTTTTTGAGGAAAATACCTCTGTACCCTGAACAGATATCTGGCAATATACAATTTTTTTAAGGTTTTTATTTTAAAGCTAAAATTTTTTTAGATTCTTTTCCCTTCCTACTTGATTCCTCTCCAAGTCTGCGGTACAATAAACAGCAGAACAACTTACAGAACCTACAAGGAGGATATAAGCATGAAAAAAATTTATTCAACTACCAATGCGCCCGGCGCCATCGGGCCCTACTCTCAGGCAGTTCAGGCTGGAAATATGGTCTTTGTGTCCGGACAGCTTCCCATCGATCCTGCCACCGGCGCCTTTGCCGGCGATGATATTCAGTCTCAGACCCGTCAGTCCCTGACGAATATTAAGAATATTCTGGCCAGTGAGGGAATTGACATGAGCCAGGTACTCCGTGTCGGCGTATTCTTAAAGGACATGAACATGTTCGGAGATATGAACACTGTTTATGGCGAATTCTTCCAGGGAGAGTATCCGGCCAGAGCCGCAGTGGAGGTTGCCCGCCTTCCCAAGGACGCCTTAGTTGAGATCGAGGCGGTTGCCTGGGTTGAAAAATAGTAAAATTCGAAAACGGACAGAGGCTCTGATTTTATTCGAGCTTCTGTCCGTTTTTTTATCTATCTAACTATACTTCAAAAATCAAATCACCGTAGCTTGGCATGGGCCACAGCTCCTTATCCACTAACATTTCCAGCTTATCAATGGGCTCTCTCAAGGCATTCATAGCAGGAATCACCTGATCCCGGTAGAATACGGCCTGATCCCGGCCCTCCTCCATCCTGCAGGCAGACTCATCGATCTCCACCAGCGCTGCCAGGGCACGCTTTGCCTCACTCAGCAGATCCGAGCTCTCAGTAAGAAGCTCGGTCTGTACGCTCACATCCACCGCAGCGCAGGCTGTCTTTACCTCATTGATGGACTGGGCCAGCTGGGTTATATACTTGATGACTGCCGGGATAAACTGCTTCCCCGCCATATCAATCATGGTCCTTGCTTCTATATTAATAGCCTTAGAATAGGTCTCATACTCAATCTCCGCCCTGGACTCCAGCTCTGCTCTGGTAAACACACCAAAGCCTTCAAACAGCTTTACCGCCTTATCTGTGGTCAGAGAAGGAATCGCATCCACCATAGAGCGGATATTCGGCAGGCCCCGCTTGCCGGCTTCCTCTACCCAGGCATCAGAATACCCATTGCCATTAAAGATAATCCGCTTGTGCGCTGCCAGCATTTCCTTAATCATATCATGCACCGCCAGATCAAAGTCCTTCGCCTGCTCCAGCTCATCTGCCGCCTCTTTAAATGCCTCTGCCACAATGGTGTTCAGAACCACATTGGGGGAGGAGATGGAATCCGCTGAGCCTACCATCCGGAACTCAAACTTATTTCCTGTAAATGCAAAGGGCGATGTACGGTTCCGATCTGTTGCATCCTTATCTAAATCCGGCAGGGTAGCCACGCCGGTCATCAGCTTCCCGCCCTGCTTGGAGTGGGTGGCCTCACCAGTGCTGCACAGCTGGTCGATCACATCCTCCAGCTGTTCTCCCAGGAAGATAGAAATAATCGCTGGCGGCGCTTCATTCGCTCCCAGCCGGTGGTCATTTCCCACATCCGCCGCAGACTGGCGCAGCAGATCTGCGTGGATATCCACCGCCTTTAGGATGCAGGCTAACACCAGAAGGAACTGGATATTCTCATGAGGCGTTTCCCCTGGATTCAGCATATTAATTCCATCATCTGTTGTGATGGACCAGTTATTATGCTTTCCAGAGCCATTCACCCCTGCGAAGGGCTTCTCATGGAGAAGGCAGGTCAGCCCATGACGGCCCGCCACCTTCTTTAAGGTTTCCATCACCATTTGATTGTGATCCACCGCCAGATTAGCCTCTGCGTAAATGGGTGCCAGCTCGTGCTGCGCCGGCGCCACTTCATTGTGCTGGGTCTTGGCCGACACGCCCAGCTTCCACAGCTCCCGGTTTACTTCATTCATAAATGCGCCGATTCTCTCCCGGATTGTGCCAAAGTAATGATCATCCATCTCCTGGCCCTTAGGCGGCATGGCGCCGAATAAGGTGCGGCCTGTGTAGATCAGATCCTTCCGCTGTAAGTACTTTTCCCGGTCCACCAGGAAATACTCCTGCTCCGGCCCCACCGATGGAGTTACCTTTTTCGATGTAGTATTCCCAAATAGCCGGAGAATACGCAGCGCCTGCTGGTCAATGGCCTGCATGGAACGCAGCAGCGGCGTCTTCTTATCCAGCGCTTCGCCAGTGTAGGAGCAGAAGGCTGTGGGAATACATAAGGTAACTCCTGTGGCATCCTCCTTTAAAAACGCAGGCGACGTGCAGTCCCATGCTGTATACCCTCTCGCCTCAAAGGTCGCCCGCAGGCCGCCGGAGGGGAAGGAGGAGGCGTCCGGCTCGCCCTTCACCAGCTCCTTGCCGGAAAACTCTAACATAATCTTTCCGGAGGTATCCGGCGCGGAGATAAAGGAATCATGTTTTTCTGCTGTGACACCGGTCAGAGGCTGGAACCAATGAGTGTAGTGGGTTGCGCCCCGCTCCACAGCCCACTCCTTCATGGCCTGTGCCACTGAATCTGCTATTCCTGCCTCCAGCTCCTTTCCCTCTACAATGGTCTTCTTTAGCTTCTTGTAGACGCTCTTTGGCAGACGTTCTCTCATGACTGCGTCGTTAAACACACTCTCGCCGAAAATTTCGGCTACGTTCACTCTCTCACTCATAGACTTCCCATCCTCTCTTTTTGTTAACCGGCGGCTGCCACCGGCATTCCTGTGGCTTTCCCTCTCACAGGCGTCGGACCCTGTGGGGCAAATGCCTCGCGGGATACTAGTAACAATCTTTTGCTATTCTACCTTTTTCGCAAAAAAAAGTAAAGCAGAATCGCAAAAGGCGTTCTCTCGGATGAGAGAACGCCTTCGTTCGTAATAAAGATAAACCATTTCTGGCGAAATTGCAAGTGTTTTTTTTTATTTTGTCTCAGGCTTTATTAGCAGAGCCGAATAATTCGATCTTTTCCCGAACCGTAGCCTTGATTGCCTCAGCGCCGGGAGCAAGTAATTTTCTCGGGTCAAAGCCCTTCCCCTGCTGATCCTTGCCAGCCTCGATATACTCTCTGGTGGCTGCTGCAAAGGATAACTGGCACTCTGTGTTCACATTAATCTTGGCAACCCCAAGGCTGATCGCCTTCTTGATCATATCCTCCGGAATCCCAGTACCTCCATGGAGAACCAAAGGCATATCCCCCACCTTTTCATTTACTGCTGCCAAGGTCTCAAAGCTTAAGCCAGGCCAGTTCTCCGGATACTTTCCATGGATATTTCCAATACCGGCTGCCAGCATGTCCACACCCAGATCTGCAATCTGCTTGCACTCATCCGGATCCGCACACTCACCCATGCCTACAACGCCATCTTCCTCGCCGCCGATGGAGCCTACCTCAGCCTCAATGGATAATCCCAGCTGATGCGCTACATGAACCAGCTCCGTGGTCTTCGCTACATTCTCTGCGATGGGATAATGGGATCCATCAAACATAATGGAAGAGAAGCCTGCCTTGATGCACTTATAGCATCCGTCATACGTTCCATGGTCTAAGTGAAGCGCTACCGGAACTGTGATATTTAACTCGCTGATCATGGCCTTTACCATCGCTGCCACAGTGCCAAAGCCGGTCATATATTTCCCTGCTCCCTCAGATACGCCTAAGATAACTGGAGAATTCATCTCCTGAGCTGTTAATAAAACAGACTTGGTCCACTCCAGGTTGTTAATATTAAACTGACCTACAGCGTACTTTCCCTCTCTTGCCTTCTGGAGCATCTCCTTTGCGGAAACTAACATGTCAATACCCTCCTCGTGAAATTAATTATTTAGGTTCCTTCTAAAAAATAAATCAAAATATCCCTAACTTTCATTATACCGTATGTTGTAAGAAAATAAAAGTACAAATTTCAGAATCGGATTTGTATATTTTTACTTTCGTCCGGCCACAAGGCCTGGAATCCCTAAAATATCTCTTACCTCCCCCTTCATATCAGCAACATCGCACTCCCTGCTGTGGCGGATTTTTGCATGGCGGATTTCCTCTACCGCCTGAGGCACTGCGGTTCCTGAAAGGGCGCTCATCTCGTCAATCAGCTGGAACGGTTCCTTTCCTTCCGTGTCCCCGGAAATCGCCTCCATCACACTGTTAGAAAATTTATAAGGGCTTGCCGTAGAAGCGATCACCGCCTTCGTCTCATCCCTGGCGGCCTCTGCATACTTCCGGTAAACAGCTGAGGCTACCCCGGTATGAGTGTCAATCAAATATCCCGTATCGTCAAATACCCTCTTGATTTCTGTTTTATTTTCTTCCTGCGTTGCAAAACCCCCATAAAAGTCCTGCATCTTTTCTCTCATCTCTGACGTAATCGTATAGCTTCCTGTCCTCCCCAGCTGCTCCATAAGCTCTCTTGTCCTGGCGGCATCACAGCCAGCGCTCAGGTAAATCAAACGCTCCAGGTTGCTGGAAATTAAAATGTCCATGGAGGGAGAAGTGGTAAGAATAAATTCCCGGTTCCGATCATAAGTCCCAGTGGTAAAGAAATCATATAAAACCTTGTTATCATTGGAGGCACAGATCAATTTCTTAATGGGAACCCCCATCTGTTTCGCAAAATAAGCAGCCAAAATATTCCCAAAGTTACCTGTGGGAACCACCACATTTATCGCTTCCCCAGCCGCTATCTCCTCATTATTTAAAAGCTTTGCATAGGCGTAAACATAGTAGACCACCTGGGGAACTAAGCGGCCGATATTGATGGAATTCGCAGAAGAAAACTGAAATCCCTTCTCTGCCAGCTCCTCCTTAAACTCCTGATCTCCAAAAATCCTCTTCACCCCGGTCTGGGCATCGTCAAAATTTCCATGAATTGCTACAACCGCCGTATTTTCTCCTTTTTGGGTGCGCATCTGCAGCTCCTGGATCCGGCTTACGCCGCCCTTTGGATAAAAGACGATGATTCTGGTGCCTGGAACATCGGCAAACCCTGCCATAGCCGCCTTTCCCGTATCCCCGGAGGTGGCAGTTAGTATAACAATCTCCTTATCCACCTGGTTCTTCCTGGCAGCCGTGGTCAGAAGATGAGGCAGAATCGACAGCGCCATATCCTTAAATGCGATGGTGCTTCCGTGAAACAGCTCCAGATAATATGCTCCGTCCGCCTTTGTAAGGGGAGCAATCTCTTCTGTGTCAAATTTGCTGTCATACGCTTTACGAATACAGTCCTTCAGCTCCTCCTCCGTATAATCTGTGAGGAAGCATTTCATCACCTCATATGCCGTTTCCTCATAAGACATCGCTCCCAGCTTTTCCATAGAAATATCCAGAGCCGGAATCCGATCCGGCATAAATAATCCCCCGTCCTTTGCCAGACCCTGAAGAATGGCCTGGGATGCGGTAATGCCAGCCTGCCCGCCTCTGGTACTCTGGTAAGTAATCTCTTTGAATAATTCCATAATCTTGCTCCTGTTCCTTTCTTCCCGTTCCTAGCAAAAGCCAGGTTGATGATCCGTCGCTGTCGGGAAAAGTGTAGCATATTTTGGGCTTTCCTGCAACAAAAAAATCGGTGGAGGACGGTGCAGACGCATGTTCGCCGGGAAAGCCAGAAATTTTCTTTGACAATTCCCCCGCTCTCTATTATGATAAATGAAAAATCCCCCCTGCTATGGCCCAAGGATACCACACTCAGAAAGGATGCAAGGATCGACTGTGAATTATACGCATACTGTCACCGGCGAGTTTCTGTCTCGCCCGAACCGTTTTATTGCCCTGGTAAGGATTGGGCAGCGGGTTGAGACCTGCCATGTAAAAAATACCGGCCGCTGCCGGGAGCTACTGCTTCCCGGGGTGAAGGTGGTTTTAGAGTATCATCCGGATGCGGCGGCTTCTGGAAGAAAAACCAGCTATGATGTCATCGCGGTATATAAGGAAGCCGCTGGCGTCCGCGGTGAGACTTTGCTGATTAATATGGATTCTCAGGCTCCAAACCTGGCTGCCTGGGAGTGGGTAAGAGATGGGGGCCTGATCCTGGACTCCTTGCCCGGACCTATGGCCCTTTCGAATCTGCGCCGGGAGGTAACCTATGGAAGCTCCCGGTTTGATCTGGCCTTTGACCTTACCAGAAAGCTGGAGGATGCTGACTCTCCTGCGCCCCTTCAGGCTTTTATGGAGGTCAAGGGCGTCACCCTGGAGTCTGGAGGGCTGGCTGCCTTTCCTGATGCCCCTACTCAGAGGGGAGTAAAGCATTTGGAAGAGCTGGCGGCTGCCTCCCGAAAGGGTTTCTGCTGCTTCCTGCTTTTTGTCATCCAGATGAAAGGGATCACCTGCTTTCATCCGAATATGGATACCCACCCGGAATTTGGCTTCGCATTGGCGCGGGCACAGGAGGCCGGGGTCCGGATCCTGGCCCGCGACTGCCTGATCACCCCGGATTCCATGAAAATCGACCAGTCGGTCCCGGTTCTTCTTCCTCCCCTGCCTGCATAAGCTATTAATAATCATCCAGGCGAAGCAGAAGGATTATGGTTATATCATAAATTATCTGAAGGAAAATCAGCGTGCCAAAATCGGCATCCTGGTAAAATGTTTATAAATTAGCGGTTCCGATGCCTCCGCATCCTGGGGCGGGAATTTGGGGAGGTAATTGCCGCAGCTGTTTTTTCCTTTGGCAGCATCTTCTTCTCCTTGTCCTTATAGGAGGGACGGAAGGGTCTGGGATGACGGCGCTCTCCTTTTCCCCGCTCAAAGCATTTCTCGCAGATGGAAAAGCTATAGTCCCACGGCAGCTCCCGCTTGCAGATGGTACATTTTCTGGAATAGCTGGAGCACTCCATCTTTAAGATCCGGCTGATCTCCTGTTCCGTCTCATGCCGTTCTTCCATCAGGTTTTCTGTCTGGACTGGCAGTCCTACCTTTCTGGAAAATTGAAAGTATAAATCCAGCATCTTATAATAGCTTTCTAGATCATACAGATCGCCCCCAGGGCTGTAGGGGAATTCCAGCTCCTCTGCGGTCCGGTATTCCCGGCAATAATCCTTCCATAGATCCACCACCAGCTTATTATTAATATCGATGGCACAGGTAATCAGCTTGTAGATCTCATGCTTGGAGAATTCCTCCATGTGGCTTCCGTGGACAGCCAGAAAGCTTTGATACAGAGAGAGAAGCTCGTCCACCTCCATCTTCTGGTAGAGTGCAGGGGCATCCATCCCTGCCCATATTTTTATCAGGCTGTCGATATCTGCCGGAAGGTTTAGCAGCTGCTCCGGAAAACCTATAAGCGCTTTCATAATAGGAATCGGCATCCTTCCCAGTCCGTCCTCGATCAAATCGATCTGGTCAAGGGCCGCTACAAAGCCCTCCTCATAAATCCCGTATCTTCCGGCCCTGCCGGCGATTTGCTTTATCTCCCCCGGCTCCAGGTCCCGCTTTACCACCCCGTCAAACTTTTGCGTCTCCACAAATACGATCCTGCGGATGGGGAGATTTAATCCCATACCGATAGCATCTGTGCTGACCACAATATCCGTTTCCTTTTCCAGGAAGCGCCGCACCTGCTCCCTTCTGGTGGCTGGAGGCAGGCTTCCATAAATCACGCTGCACTTTACCCCCTGTCCCTCTAAGTGGGCTGCCAGGGCCAGCACAGATTTCTTCGAAAACACAATCAGCGCATCCCCCTTGCGCAGATCATTTTTTAAGGAATAGGGGCGTTTTTCCACAGTCAGGCGGGTATTCCTCTTGTGGCGTACCACATGGTACTGGTCGCCGCACCGTTTAATCATCTGAGTTATGATGGACTCTGCCTCAGGGGCCATGCATAAATGAATCTCCTCCGCCCGAAGGCCCAGGATCGCCCGGGTCCAGTTATGTCCCCGATAGATGTCTCCGATCATCTGGCACTCATCCACCACCACAATATCAAAGTATTCATGATCATTTAACATTTCCACTGTGCAGGACTGACACAGGGCTCCAGGAACCTGAATGGTCTCCTCACCGGTAATCATAGAGCAGGGCAGCCCTTCCATATTACATTTATCGTAGACCTCCAGTGCCAAAAGGCGCAGGGGGCCAAAATATGCCCCATGAGTACAGGACTTCAGACGTTCCAGCGCATCATGGGTTTTCCCGCTGTTCGTAGGGCCTACATGGAGGATAAATTTCCGCTTCATCAGCCTGGCCTCTGGGTATTCCTCCTCTGGCTTTTGCTTAATGGATTCCCGGATTCCTTTTTGGATTGCCTTAGGGATGTAGAATAGCTGGTAGCCCCGCTCTAAGGAATTCGCCAGAAGATACCGCCGGATTCCCTGCATTTTTAATACCTGCTCCAGCTCATCCTCCTCCAGCCCTGGGAGGAACTCCAGATCCTTTTGGGCCAGGCTTTGGCAAAATTCCTTCATCCTGCTGGTCCAGTCGGCGATCTCCTGTTGCTGCTCCTGAGGCGCTGTATTCTCCTTCCGCATTAAATACGCGCTTACCTTGGACAGCATGGCATGCACATCACTTAATTCATTTGCCGTTTTAATCTGGCCTACCGTGCGCTCATTTAATTTCTGGCAGCGCTTGCGCATCTCTGCCATAGTCATGGAGCGGTAGCGCTTATTGGCGTTCCCAAAAAATAAATTCTTATAATACGATGCTAAATACTGTTCCGTAGATGTCATGAAATACCTTCTCCGTTCACAAATGATGGACTAATCATACCATATTTTTTATAAAAAAGATACTAAGAATGCAAATTGCCCATTGACTATTTGTTAAAACGTGGTAAAATAGAGTCGAATGGAAGCATAGCTCAGCCGGGATGAGCGTTCGCCTCACACGCGAAAGGTCAGGAGTTCGAGCCTCCTTGCTTCCATTTATTTTTTTGCCCTCACTCTGCCTTGCCCTCCTGCATACCTTATAAGGAAAGCACAGTGCAGGCAGTCGTATGGAGCAGAAAACCACCACCATCGCAATTATTGGAAACCATTGGAATGCAGTGAACCGCATCCACCGGTATCTTTGCCGGCTTCACTGCTTTTTTTCTTGCCCTGAAAGAAATTACTATTCTTACATGGAAGAGGATTACCAAATCCTCCGGACATTGCAGTCCGGTCTCTCTTCCCATTTTCCGGATCTGATTCTGCTGATCTGTTATCTGTCCCCTGCCTGTCCCGCCCTCTCTCTGAAGCAGGGGCTGGAGCTGCTGGCAGAGCTGATTTGCCTCCCCCAGGTAAAGGAGCACAGCCTTCCCATCGTCCTCTGTGTCACTTCTCCGAAAGAATCCCTCCTGTCCTCTGTCATTGATTTTGACCTGCTGGAGGATGTTCTCCAGCTTCCTGTGGTTCCCTGCCCTTACCGCCGTTCTGGTACAGACGATGTAAAGGCAGCCATAGCTTATGCCAAAAAGATGCACATTTCCTATGACTGCCTGGATTTTTCCCCGGAACGGCTTGCTTCGGAAGTCCTCGCCCCTGGCGCGGCGGCGCGTCCCCCCTCAGAAAGGCAGGCCAGCCGGATTTTCTTAAGTCCGGCCGGCGGTGTTCTGTTCCTTTTCCTTTTGCTCTTTCTCCTGTTGTGGGCCGCCTTTACCGGCGCTTTTTCACTCTCTGCCCTGCTCGCCCGCTCCTTACCCTGGCAGCAGGCGGCGGCTTCCCCTGGCCTAATGATTTTATCTGCCTTTTCCTGGATGATCCAGGTTTTGTTTCCTCCCCTTGTCCTCTTCTTCCCTATGCTATTCCTGCTGGATACATCTGGCATCCTTCCCAGAGCTGCCTTTTATGCAGATCGGCTCCTTGCTCCCTGGGGCGGTTGCGGAAGCCAGTGCATCACTATGGCCCTGGGGATCGGCTGCCATACTGCCGGCATTCTGGAATGCCAGAGGATTCCCGGACCCAGAGAGCGGTTAACTGCCATTCTGACTGCCTCCCTGCCTCCCTGCTGGGGGAGATTCCCTGTTTTTACAGCTTTAACCTCCCTCTTTTTTGCTGCAGGCAGCTCTAGCTGGAGCCAGGGCGCAGGCCCGCTTCAGACATCCATGTGTCTTACTGCGATCATTTTGACAGGATCCGCCGCTTCCTTGTGCATGTCTGGGTTTTTATCTCACACCATTTTATCTGTGCTTCCCTCTGGGTTTTTCCTGGAGCTTCCCCCCATAGGCCGGCCTCAGGTAACCCGTACCATTCTAAAGGAAGCCTGGAGCCGCACCTGCCTTATGATAGGAAGGATCACCGCCTGGACTGTATTCTTAAGCCTTGTGATCTGGCTTTTCGCCTGCCTTCCTGACAGAGATTCCTCTATCCTGACAGGGCTGGTGCAGCTTCTTGAGCCCTTGGGCCATATCCTGGGACTGGATGGGGCAATCCTCACTGCCTTCCTCCTGACTACACCAGCCAATGAGCTTCTGCTTCCCACAATCATCCTGATTTACTTGTCCCAGGGCTGCCTTTTCCCGATCTCATCTCCCAGAGAGCTGCCTCTTCTCCTTCTGAACCAGGGATGGAACTGGCACACCCTTTTTTCTGTCACTATTTTTACCCTGTTTCACTGGCCATGTATGAGCACGCTCCAGGCCATTTATCAGGAAACCAAAAGCCTTCGGTGGACCATCACTGCAGCTCTCATCCCAACACTGCCGGGAATTGGAATCTGCGCCTTCCTTCATTGGTTCAGCATCCTTTAAAACTTCCGTCCGCCTCCCCCTGCCTGATGTCCTCCAAAGCTGTGGGTAGAGCTGCGGCCGGAGGAGGAGCGCCCTCCCCGGCTCTCAGAGGCGGTTTGTCTGGGAATTACTACATGGGTTACCATTGTATTGATCAATTCATCTGAGGTGTCTTGAAACCGGAACTGACATCCAGCCTGGTACGCCAGCCTGGAGCCCATGCTGCCGGAATCCTCCATCCGGTACTCCCGCACCACACTGCGGCAGGCGAATGCTGCCACAGCCGCGCTGACCGTCAGAGCAAATACTGCCTCATACCAGCGGATAGAATGGTATACCTGAATCTCTCCGGTCTCCACATTAAAGTTATACTGATTCGTGGCGATTCCCTCCTGAAAATACTGGTACACGCCTTCGATTCCGGCCAGCGCTCCCTTGGCATATTCTGCAGAGGAGACATACTCAAATACATCATCTAGAACCTGCTGGATCCGCTGATCGGTCATTACCCGGATCATGGATCCGTAGGTGCCCAGATAGCACTCCCGGTTATCCATATCAATGAGCATCAGAATCCCATTCTCACCAAAGCTCTGATCAAATCCCTGATTGAAATAAAACCGATCCGAAAGGTGCTGGCTCTCCTCCCCCTCTGCGTCCTCCACCGTCAGGATAATCACCTCTGCCTTCATGGACTCCCGAAGCTGGCCTGCCCTTTCCTCCAGCATCGCCTTCTCCTCATCGCGGAATAAATCAGCATAATCAAATACCCGCTGCTCTCCCTCACTAAGCCCGGCGGCATAGCTCAAGCCCCCGGCGCCTGAACACGCCAGAAGAAAAAGAATCCCACACAGCGCCATGGACCATCGGACAAATTTCTTCCATTCCCCCCTGTGCCCTACGAAACTTTTCATAGAAAATACCCTCCTGCCAAAAGTAATAGTAAAAGAGGAAGAAACACCAGCAAAAAGAATACTGCCAGCTTTCCCGAATCTACAGGGAGCTCCCCGCATATTTTCCCAGTTTGACCATTTAACGCGAAATAATATATCTTGCCGTCACGGGGACCCCGGTAAGTCATGGTCCACACTGGAAATAAGCTATAATGCCATGTAACGTTTTTCAGATCTGCACTTTGCTGCCGCACCTTCAGGGATGTATATCCCCCGGCGCTGTTTTTTAAGCTGCTTTCAGCAAAATTCTTTACCTCGGCTTCCAAAGCCGCTGCCAAAGCCTCCTGCTCCAGATCTCTCTTTTCTGCCATAAACCCGGTTAAATATCCTATCTGAAAGGGCTTTAATCCCTCTGGCTGGAAGGGCAGGACTCCATCTGCCAGCTTCCCATTGGCCTTTTTCAAAGCATTCCTGGACACATGCTGAACCTCCATCCGCCCGCCCCGGCTGATATGATAGGTTTTATGTTCTGTATACCGAAGGTTCCCGCTCTCCCAGATCCGCAGCTTGGTTCCCTCTGCATCCAGCCTTCCATCTATCTGGCAGCTGTACAGCCAGTAAGGAAAGTAAACCCCGGTCATGGACTCGATCTGCTTGTTGGAATAAAACGCTCCAGGGACAAACCGCTTTCTCCGGATCCATTGGCTGAATATTTCCTTTGCCTTCTCCCGGTCGATGGCAAAGGGAATCACATAATCCGGATGATAGCTGCCCTCCAGCCGCCCCTCCATCACCACCGGATTGTGGCAGTAGTAGCAAAAGGAAGCCGCTGTTGTAGCATCTGTGACAATCTCGGCTCCGCAGCTGGGACAGGTGTAGCCCACCATATCCCCTTCTTCCCTTTCCCTGGCCGCCTTCTCCGGCGCAGCAGCCGGGGCAGGCGGCTCCTTCTCTTCCAGCTCCTCCAGGCCAAAGTCTGACATGCAGTATTCACACTTATACTTCTGCGTATCCGGGTTAAACACTAAGCCGCCGCCGCAGTTGGGACACTTTAATGTGATCGCTGCCATAGAACTATCCTCTTGGCTTTCCGCACTCGCTGCAGAACTTTCCTGTATTTACCGTGCCGCAGCTGCAGGTCCAGCTGGCCGCCGGCCTGGGGCTGCCGCACTCGCCGCAAAACTTTCCCGTATTTACCGTGCCGCAGCTACAGGTCCAGCTCTCCTGCTGCCCGGGCTGGACAGCGCCTGGGCTTTGCTGGCCCGGCATCTGCCCGGGAGCCGCCCCTTGCCCGGCAGCTGCTCCGGCTGCCATATGTCCCAGGCCCGCCTGGCCTCCGGCTGCCATATTCCCCAGGCCCGCCTGGCCCATCTGCATCTGCTGCAGATTCGTGGCAGATGCAGCTCCCATAAAGCCGCCTCCTGCCTGCATTCCCACACCCATGCCCATAAAGCCGGCCATGGCTCCATTGGAATTTGCCCCTGCACTTCTAAGTCCCTCTGCGATAGCGCCCTGGACATAGCCCTCCCGGATGGACGGATCGCTAAGCATCGCTCCCTGATTCCGCAGATTAATCAGCTTCTGGGATTCCTCATTATAGGAAATGCTGGCCACGCCCACGGACTGAATCTCCATGCCCCGCATCCTGCGCCAGTCCTCATCCAGGACGTCCGCCATATATTTTCCCAGCTCCCTGCCCTTGGAAGCCACATAGGAAATCCGAATACCGTCTGCTGACATCTGATTAATCGAGCTCTGAAGAGCCTCCAGAAATTCCGACAAATACTGTTCATTGATGGTCTCGATGTCCACCCGATCCCGGCTTTTCGGGATCACCTCCGCATAAAACAGCAGCGGATCCATAATTTTAATAGAGTAGGTTCCATGGGCCCTTAAGAATAATTCTGCATTATAAAAATTATCAAAATAATTAATGGGGTTTCTGGTGCCAAACTTGATTCCTTTGATTTCCTGCAAATTAACATAAAACACCTTTTGTACAGTAGGCGTCATTCCTCCATACCGAACCCGGTCAAAGGACTCCTTTAGGGAATCCCCGAACTGGCCGTTAAAGAGGGAAGGCAGGGTGGAATTATTCACAGTATAGTATCCTTCCTCAGCCGTGTAATCAACCACCTTGCCCCCGTCCACCAGCATCATAAACTGATTCGGGTATACATGAATCACAGAGCCATTAGAAACCGTATTTTCCGTGCCTTTTACATTCGAGCCTCTTCTGGTTCTCACGCCGGCTGCGAACACCGTCCGGTCGCTCATCTCGCCAGGCTCAATTACCTCCAGCCACTGGTCTGCCAGTGCTCCTCCCACAGCTCTTGCCGCTGCTTTTAAAATTCCCATTTTACACTCCTCCTTCTTTTCTATCCTTCCTGGATCCGGGCCAAGGACCAGACTCTGCTGTTTACAGTCTCGATTCCCGAACCGCAATATTCACAATATTTGCTTCCCAGCCTGGACACCGGGGCCCCGCACTGGGGGCAAACTGCCACTGCCGCCGTCTGGCCAGGCTGGAGCCGGCTTACATCCTGCACATACATTAGCTCCATATTATAGCGGGTTTGCTTCATCCGCCGCTCCGGCAGCTCTCCAGGGCCGCTGCCCTCCCTCAGCTCATCCTGCCAATATTCATACTCCACAGCTGACTGGAGGGTTATCACACAGCAGCTCTCCCGTTTCTGATAGCGGGCGATCTCTGTCCGGTGCACCTTCATTCTCTGGAAATGCTCCCGGATCCCTCTGCGGCGGTCATCCTGTATCCGCAGCTGAATCTGATTCTGCAGATCCTCTGAGGCCTGCTCTAAAAGGGCAGTATCCTGCATTTCCACGGCTGCCAGGCTGGCCTTCAGCAGATTTTCCGACTTTTGTACAAACTCCGCCAGAGAAAACTCCGGAAAGTCCCTCTGGATTTGCGGCAGGCAAAGGCTGGTCATTCCGGACACGGATTTCGGGGTGGTAGCCAGCCGATCCTCCTGGCTTTTGATCCCCTCAAGCAGAGAATCCGTGCCAAATGCCAGGCGTGAAATCATCCGTATCTTCCGTTTGATTTTTATGTATATCCCCGCTCCTCCTGCTAACATAACCAGCAGCAAAATAATCAGCACATTCTGACTCATCCCCATCCCAGCCTTTCGGTTTTATTATAATGGTTTTCTCTGGATTTGTACACCGGATTTTGTCAGATTACCGTTCACACAGCAGCCTCCCGCATCATAGCAATCTCTTTGGCATAGCCCTCTAGCTCATTGGGCGTCTCCAGATAGAAGGGCAGCTTCCTCAGGGCCGGATGGGTGACCACCCTGGCCAGCGCCTCGTAGCCGATCCTTCCTTCCCCAATCCTGGCATGGCGATCCTTCCTGGATCCTAAAGGATTCATGCTGTCGTTCAGGTGGATGGCTTTAAGCCGGTCCAAACCGATCACCTGGTCGAATTCCCATACCACCTTATCCAGTCCTCCGGCAATATCATAGCCCCCATCCCACACATGGCAGGTATCCAGGCAGACGCCTGCCCGGTCCTTCTCCTTCACCCGGTCCAGAATTTCCCGAAGCTCCTCAAACCGCCCTCCTATCTCACTTCCCTTCCCTGCCATGGTCTCTAAAAGCATGGTGGTGTGCTGCCCTGGCTTTAAGATCTCATTTAGCATTGCTGCAATCTGGGAAATTCCGGTTTCCACCCCCTGCCCTACATGACAGCCGGGATGAAAATTATAGAAATTTCCCGGAATATATTCCATCCGTTTTAAATCATCCTCCATGGTCTCTCTTGCCACCTTCCGCAGCGCTTCATCCTTTGAGCAGGCATTCAATATGTATGGCGCATGAGCCAGCACAGGTGTGATATCTTCTTTCTCTGCCAGCTTTAGAAAAGCCTTTACATCCTCCTCCTTTATTTCCTTTGCCCTGGTTCCCCTGGGATTCCTGGTAAAAAACTGAAAGGTATTCGCCTGGATGGAAACCGCTGTTTTCCCCATGGCATGAAAGCCCTTGGCCGATGATAAATGGCATCCAATTCTCAACATCTCTTTCTTACTCCTCTCAAAATTTAACCGCCGGCCCGAAGGCCGGCGTGTTTTTATCAGATACTGGTGCATCTGCAGGAAGCATCCTCATTATATGGGCCGGCGCCACCGCAGGAATTGCAGCAATCGCAGCAGCCGCAGGGATTGCAGGAGCCGCAGCTGTTATTGCAGCCATTATTGCAGCAATCATTACAGCCGTTGTTGCAGCCGCCATTGCAGCCATTATTGCAACCGTCATTGCAGCCATTGTTGCAGACGTTATTACAGCCATTGTTACAGCCATTGTTGCAGCCGTTATTACAGCCATTGTTGCAGCAGTCGCAGCCGTTATCGCAGCCATTGTTACCGCTATTGCAGCCGTTGCAGCAGCCGCAGGAATGGCAGCCGCCATTGCAGCAGCCGTTATTGCCATTAGAGCCACCGCCTAAGCAGCCTCTCCGGCATCCGCAGAAGAGTCTCCGGCATTTACAGCAAAAACAATAGTTACAAATTCCATTTAAGTTACACATATGATTGAACTCCTTAATTTTTATGGTTGTACTATATCATATGTGGACGAGGGCAATGTGTTACAAGGTTGCCCATCAGAATATTATCTTTTTCTTCCTTCTTGGTTTCCCGGAAGCCGGAGAAAGGGCCCGGACTGCCACCAGCAAAAAACCTGCTGCCAAAAGCACCTGGAGGCCTATGCTTACCGGCACCCAGGCCTCCATCAGCGGGCTGGAAGGGCGGTTCCCAAATTCCTCCATAATCTGCACAAACAAATCCAGGTTCCCTACCTGCTCTCCTATCACCCGGTAAAAGGTGAGGGCCGGATTTAAAAGCAGCAGATAAAAGAACACGCCGGAATTAGCCTGGGATGTAATCAGCCCCACCTGGTTCACATAATCGGCTCTCCCCATCTGCATAATGGAACGGACAAACACATTTACTGCGTAGGTTCCTAAAAGCAAAAACACAAGGAACCCATAGGACACAGCGGTAGCTGCGGTCGAGCGCTTAAAACATGCCGAGAAGCAAAGCCCAAAGCTGGCAGACAAGAGCGCCACAGAAAGGTACAGCAGCAGAAGGACAGCCAAGTCCCTCAGCCGGATCCCTCCATACACAAATACCAGTGAAATCACCGGAAAGCTGGAAGCAATTAAAAGGGCCATATGGAACATAGAGGAGAGCAGCTTCCCCATCACAATCTGAGCAGGCGTCATCTGAGTGGAAAGCATCAGGTTCAAGGTCTGCTTTTCCCTCTCACCGCTGATGCTCCCCGCTGTCAAGGCCGGCATAATGAAAAAAAGCATAAAAAACTCAATTAAGGTTAAAAAAACATACATCTGTAAAAAGCTAGAGTAGGAAATCTCCGCCGTCACCTCCACCCGGGTGGTAACAGAATACATATTTAAAAAGGCAGCCAGGGCCAGAATGCTGTTAAAAATCAGCATAATCATAGGGAGGCGGATGCTGCGGCTGCTGATTGTCATCTCTCTTTTATATACCGGGTTTCCCTTCATATAAGAGCACCTCCTTGTCCTTATGATCCGTAATCTGCATAAATAATGATTCCAGGCTGCCCTGCTGGCGGTAAAACCCACGGACCAGCACCTCCGCATCGATCAGCTGTTGTAGAAGGAGCACCTCATCCTGGACATCCCCTGTAAATCCTACAGAAAGGCAGTTGTCTTTAATGGAAATTGTGCGGACACAGCCATGACTCCGCAAAATCGCCATGGCCTTATCCATATTTCGGTAAACGTGAATCATTAATGGATTGGACTGGTCTACCCTAGCCATGATTTCTTTCATACTGCCGCTCAGTATCATGCACCCCTGGTCAATAATACCAATATCCGTACACATCTGATTCAGCTCCGAAAGAATATGGGAGCTGATCAGAATCGTTTTTCCCTGCTCATTCAGCTCAGAAAGCAGCTCCTTAAATTCCCGCCGGGTCTTGGGATCCAGTCCGGAGGAGGGCTCATCCAGAATTAGCAGCGCCGGATCATGGATCAATGCTCTTGCCAGACAAAGGCGCTGCTTCATCCCCCTGGATAGCCCGTCCACATAAAAATCCGTCCGGTCCTCCAGCCCCACCTGTTCTAGCAGGCAGCTGCACCGCTTCCTTGCCATCAGCCCCTCCAGCCCATAGCAGGATGCGAAAAACTCCATATACTCACGTACCTTTAAATTATCATACACCCCAAAGACATCTGGCACATATCCGATTTTCTCTTTTACCTGCTGCCCATGGCTAAAGGCATCTTCTCCATCGATCCACACCATCCCGTCGTCTGCCGCCAGCAGGCCTGTGAGAATCTTAATGGTTGTGGTCTTTCCCGCACCATTGGGGCCCACAAATCCATATAACGCTCCCTGCTTAACCTCCATTGTCAGGCCATCCAGTGCATGGTATTTCCCAAAGGTCTTTTTTAAATTCTCAATTCTCAGCATCCAGCTTCCTCCCAACTACGGTAATCACAGGAAGGGACAGATCCAGACTGTAGTCCTGAGGCGTCTCATAAGCATACCGGATTGTTATGGTATTCTCCCTGGTAAGATACGGCTCCAGCTGCCAGCCGATAAATTCCTTTTGGCTTCTGTCCATCTTATCATAATTTCTGGTTTCATTGTTATAAAAATAAATGTCGCCGCCAAATACAGGAATACTTCCATTCTTGACGGAATCTGTAAACTCCTCTGATATGCTCACCAGGCTCAGCTTGTCGATGGACAGATCCTCCCCCAGGGAATATTCCAGTGTAAGAGGCGACAGTCCATCCATCGTATTGGCCGCCCCATTGTAATTCCCGCTGATCACCTTTGGAGCTCTCTCTCTGGAGGTATGATAGACCTGGCCGCCTTGGCAGAAATCTGCATCCACATAAGCGGTATACATGGTAAGCCCTTCCCGGCCGCTGCTATCATCCTTCAAAAAGCCCGTATCCTCCCCGTCAGAAGAAAAGGCAATCACCTTTGCACGGTATTGATAGCCGGTAAGAAATTCATCCAGATAAACGCTTAACAGATTGGAGCGTTTTAACGCCTTCATGTAATTTTCAGAGCGAATATCCACCGTCTCGAACTGATACCCGCCTGTGATCCGATCTGCCACAGCAAAAAATTTTCCAAAGGGATAATAGAGCACCGGCTTATCATCCAGCACCAGGGTTTCCCCTGCTGCAAAGGACGGGAGCAGAACGATTCCATTAGCACAGAACAAAGCCCCCTGCTCCAGGTTAATTCCCAGCTGATTGGTGATAGAGCCGCGGATCCTTCCATCAAAAAAATGAATCTGCCCCACGATTCCTGCCTGCTCTTCATTTTCCTCCCGCTTCTCCAGCTGGAAGTAATGAGGGGAAAAGGCCGCCACATCCTGTACAGCAATATGGGTATTCCCCTCCTGATATTTGATGGTAATATTCGCCTGCTCCTCCCCGGTAAATTGCAGTAATCCGGCATTATCATATCCCGCTGACCGGGTGAGAGGCCGGATATCATAGGTGTCATCCAGATCCACCCCATATGGAGTATGATATGGCGTCCTCATATTCATATAAATGGTGGAAATAATGGTATCCTCTGTGTAGTCCTGTACGGAGGCATAGCTGAAAAAGGTCGTTTGAAATCTAGTTTGCCGCCCCATCAGATAGATAATCCCGCTGCTGACACAGGCAAGGGCTATCACAAATCCCCCATAATACCGGCGCATATCTCTCTGCTTCAAGAAAAAATAAAGTCCTGGCCCTACCAATAAAATGTAGCTGAAAATCACTACCACATACAAGGGAATATTGGGCAGCCGTTCTGCTGAACCGGAATTTAACACCCCCTGCGCTGCCCAGTAATGGCTGTTTCCCCTGTCGTAAAGATATTCAGCCAGCTCCTGAATCCGCTCCTCTCCTAAAAGGCTGGTAAACAGCTTATCCACATAGCTGTGCTCCTGGCAGAATTCGCTGATGTCGCAGAAATCATAGGCAGCCACTGCGATTATCCCCTTTTCCCGATTTACCGAGGTAAGAACCGGCAGGCCGCTGCTGGAAAATACCACCTTCCCCTCCCTCACCTTTACCTGGGTGGTCATCAAAGGGAGGCGCACATCATCTGGCCCATAGACAGCAAACTCATCCCCCATATTTACTTCTCTTTCCCCCGGATCCTCCAGTGCCTGCTCCAGATCGCGTTCCAGGAATGCTTCCACTGCCTCCTGGCCGCCCTCCCCAGTGCCTAATATCAGGACGCCGCCCCGGCTCACCCATTCCTTAATGGTATCAATCTGTCCGTCATTTAACCGGCGGATATCATAGTTTGTAATTACCAGCACATCCAGCTGGTCCAGCCCGGCCGCCTGCCAGGGAATGCTTCCTGCGACCATGGCACAGCGCCTGGTCTGCAGGGTGCTGTACAAAATTCCCACATCGTCAAAATACTCCAGCTGATCCTGGGCATCACTTAAGGTTCCAATTAAAAGCTCTGGCGTATCCCGGCGCATATTCATCTTCAGCCGCTTCTGCACCAGCAAATTTTGCTCCTTGTCATAGAGCTTTACATAGAGCTGATCCGCCCTCAGGCCCAGGGGAATATTCAGATTAATCTGAACCGTCTCCTCTGGTCCCAGCTCCACCTGATACTCATACTGATAGATCTCAAAATCAGACTCCATGGACTTGATTGCCACATTTCCTGTAAATATCTCCTTCTGCTGATTGGTTAACGTAACATAGACTGGAAGATACCTTCCCCCCTTTGCCATATTGTCATATCCATAGCTGGCCTCCATAGCCACCGGCGACTGGCGGTAGCCATAGGCTGCATACGCTGGCTCTGTCCCCGCCGCCCTGGTCTCCCGGGCCAGAACAGCGGCCGGAAGTACGGAAAATGAAAGAAGGGCCAGTGCCACTACCACTGCCCTCGCCCGCCATTGCTTTTTTCCTCTCATAGGCCTTTACCCAATCTTTCCAAAATTTTCTTTATTAATATCAAAATTTACCTTCAGCTTTACCATAAAAACCGTTCCATTGAAATCGCTGCTCACCTGTATGGTCCCGCCATGCATGTCCACGATATTCTTCGCAATGGCCAGCCCTAATCCGGTCCCCCCGGTGCTCGCTGCCCTGGACTGTTCCACCCGGTAAAACTTATCAAACAAAAGGGGAAGCTCCTCTGCAGGAATCACATAGCCGAAATTCGTCACCGAGATCGCGGCAATCTCCTCATCTGCATGGACATTTACAAGGATCCGCTTCCCCTCTGCGCCGTATTTGATCGCATTATTAATCAGGTTATCAAACAGCCTGGCCAAAAGGTTCCCATCTGCCATAATCACCTTAGCAGGAACATTCGAGGTCAGCTCATAGGTCAGATTATGATCTGCAAAGCTGGGGTAAAATTCCTCCAGAAGCTGGCTTAAAAGTTTAATAATATCCACCTGGCTTACCTTCATCACCACTTTTCCGTAGGTCATCTTTGTAAAGCCAAATAAATCCTCAATCAGTTTTTCCAGGCGCTTCGCCTTGCTGTAGGCAATCTCAATATACTTTTTCTCCATCTCCGGCGGCAGCTTCTCCCCCTGCTCTCCGGAAAGCAGCTCCAGATAACCGATGATGGAGGTCAGAGGCGTTCGCAAATCGTGAGCAATATTCGTAATCAGCTCATTCTTCGTCCGCTCCGATTCCCGTTCCCGCTCCATTAAGTCCCGGATATCTCCCACCATTTTATTTAAATTCGCTGCCATGGCTGAGAGCTCATCATCTCCTACCACCTCAATGGAGGTATTCAAATCGCCTTCTGAAATATTCTGCACTGCTGCAGATATTTTTCCCATATATCCCATAGACTTATGCTGCAAAAATAAAAAAGCAGCGGAAAATACCAAAATCCCCAGAATCACACAGATAATCGCGGCGATCATCCCCCCCTGCCCCTGACGGGAAAGCACCAGGCGCTCATGCTGCCCGGACTCTGTCAGATATCGGTAGATAATGGAGAGATTTGTAATCAGAAATAGCTCCACCATGCAGGCGATAATGGTGCTGTAACCGATATTCGCCGCCATGCGCCCATAAAACCGCCTGCTCATATCTTTATTTTTCAACCTTATACCCTACTCCCCACACTGTTGTAATAATCTTATTCTGCCGGGTATCCTCCTTCATCTTTCCCCGCAGACGGCGGATATGTACCATAACTGTATTATTAGCCTCATACACCTTTTCATTCCAGACATTCTCAAAAATCTCATCTGTGCTGAATACTCTGCCAGGATTGGATGCTAACAAATATAAAATGTCGAACTCAATGGGAGTCAGCTTAATCTCCTCCCCATCCACAGTAACCTTGTGGTTATCCTTATTAATCGTTAACCCCTTAATAAAGATCTCATTCTTTCCGGAATCATGAACATTGCTGTTTGGATTCAGCTGGGTATACCGGCGCAGCTGGGACTTCACCCTGGCAGTCAGCTCCAGGGGATTAAAAGGCTTTGTCACATAATCATCCGCCCCCGTTCCCAGCCCCAGGATCTTATCTAAGTCCGTTGACTTGGCGCTGAGCATGATAATAGGAATATTATTATTTTCCCGTATCCTCTTACACATCTCAAGGCCATTCATCCCAGGCATCATAATATCTAAAAGAACCAGATGCACCTCCTCCCGCTCCAGCACAGCCAGGCCCTCCTCTGCATTATTTGCCTTCAGCACCTTATATCCATCGCTCACCAGATAAATCTCTATCAGATCTGCAATCTCCTTCTCATCATCCACCACCAAAATACGGGTTTCAGCCATCTCCCATCCTCCTTTATCCATCGTGCATACTGCCATTGCTCTATATAACGATTTATTTCAGGTGTTTCCTTCAATGATTATACCATACTGTCATATTTTTTAGTTTACCATATCCTGGCTGTTTATGCTTTACATTTCTCTTACAATATCTGCGGGGGCTTGAAAGTTGCTATTTAAGTGAGTCTCTGTGATCGCGAAGGTCTGGGGGATCGCTGGCTGAGTGTATTTCCAAACCCGCTAGGAGTCTAAGGCAGCGGGGGAAGGTGCAGGCGCATATTCGCCAGAAGGCTACGCCCGCGTCAGGCCGGATCCCAACGTCACCGCGCTCTCGCTCCGCCGAAAGCGTAACGGTGCGTAAGGCCCTAAAAGACAGGGCCTAAACACCGACGGTTTCGGAGGGGTTCCTTA
>CATOJE010000008.1 GCA_951800145.1 uncultured Lachnospiraceae bacterium
CTAAGTGTATTTCTAAACCCGCCAGGAATCTCTGGCCAAGTGTTTTGCTGCCCGTTAGGAGCCACAGGCAGCGACAAAAGATGCAGGCGCATATTCGCCAGGAAGCTACGCCCGCGTCAGGCCGTGTCCCAACGTCACCGCGCTCTCGCTCCGCCGAAAGCGCGGTGACGTTGGGACACGGCTGCTGGGGCGCGTAGCTTCCCGGCGAATATGCGCCCGCACCCATACCCCGAAAGCTTGGATTCCCTAACGGGTAACGACACCTACTTGGCCAGCGAATCCTACCGGGCTGCGACACCCACTCAGCCAGCGATCCCCTAGACTTTCGCGATCACAGAGACTAAAGTAAATAGCAGTTTCACTCATTATGCAAACATAGAAAAGCCGTCCCAAAAACTAAGTTAATGACATTGGGTGTGAACAATACCCCTTTTTGCAAAGGGATAGGAAGAAAATGTGATTGATGCCTCTGTAAATTGATGCTATACTGTTTGTATGAAAAAGCCTAAAAGGAATAATAAAATACTATAAACAATGTTTGATTTTGAGCATAGTGCTGATGAAGATCGCTATATTGCAATAGGTAAGGTTGGAGATGTACTGTTTGTGGTATTTACAGAAAGAAAGGATACGATACGATTAATTTCAGCAAGACTTGCAACAAATACTGAAACGAGTCTTTATTATGACCAAAACATTTATTATTGAGAGTGGACAGAAACCTACAAAAGAACAGTTGAAAGAAATTGAAGAAGCGGAAAACAGCCCTATTACATTTGATGAGGACTGTGAGGAGCTGCCACCAGCTATGATGAAAGCATTTAAGAGTGCGGTGATCCAGCGAAATCGCAGGAAAAAGGCTTAGAATGGATTTTATAGTAATATTTTATAACAGACTATAAAAGCAGGAGCTCTTGATAGTGGAGATGTCCTGCTTTTGTTGTAGATTCTGTGCCATTCGCTTGACAAAAGAGACGTATGAATTGGAATAGTGAAAAGAGCTTTCGAAGGTGTTTGAATTGGAAAATGGAGGAAAGAAAGTGGTATCAGATGCATTGAGGAAATACGCTAAGGAGCAGTATCATCGCCGGCGGCCCTTGCTTTTAGGATACAGGGAAGGGATTGAGAAGGGAATGGACGCCTGCACAGAGGAGGAGCGGGTCTTAATGGAATTTTTATATGGCACTATGCCTTTGGGAGATGTGGGGGAGTATGATTTCTCTGTATTTCTGGGGTTTGTCCGCCATGCCCGGATGCTGCGGGAGACTATGGCCTGGTGCCGCGGCCTTCCGGAGGATATCTTCCTCCACCATGTTTTGTATTACCGGATCAATAACGAGAGAATCGAGGACTGCCGCCGGTTTTTCTATGATCAGATCGCAGGGCGGATTCAGGGAATGACCATGGAGGAAGCGGCCCTGGAGGTGAATTACTGGTGTGGGGAAAATGGAACCTATGAGCTGACGGATGACCGTACCGCGTCTCCCATGACGGTGTACCAGGCAGGCAGGGGACGGTGCGGGGAGGAATCGGTCTTTGCCGTGACGGCTCTGCGCAGCGTGGGGATTCCGGCCCGCCAGGTCTATACGCCCAGGTGGGCCCACTGCGATGATAATCATGCCTGGGTGGAGGTATATGTGGAGGGCGGCTGGCATTTCCTTGGCGCCTGTGAGCCGGAGGAGGTGCTGGATCGGGGCTGGTTTATCCATGCCTCTTCCCGTGCTCTGCTGGTGCACACTCAGACCTTTTCGGATTACCAGGTCAGCCACGGGGAGGAGCTTTTAGGCCGTGAGGCAGGGCGCTTTACCTATAATCGGACCGCCGCCTATGCCAGAACCAGAAGGTTTGGGATCCGGGTGCTGGATGTGCAGGGCCTTCCTGTGTGTGGAGCCCGGGTTTCTGTGGAGATCCTGAACATGGCGGAATACTATCCTGTGGCGGTCCTTTGTACTGACCGGGAGGGGAGGGCAGAGATTACCCTGGGACTGGGAGACATTCATATCACAGCAAGGAAGGACGGGCAATGGGGGGAAGAGGCGGCTTCTGTAAGAAGCATGGAGGAAGCAGTTGTGGTTCTTGGGAAGGAGGATCCGGGAGTTTCCAGAGATAGTGAGGGAATGGGGAAGCTGGCATCTTTCCGGGGCTGGCTGGATATGGATGTGGAGGCGCCGGCCGATGGAGCGATACACCGTCCGGCTTTATCCAGGGATCAGAAGGAGAAAAACCGCAGGCGGCTTAAGGAGTGCCGCCGGATCCGGGAGCATCGCATCACATCGTATTTTTGCGAGGAGCAGGCAGCGGCTTATCCAGAGGAACGGGGAATGCTTTTGGCGTCGGGAGGGAATGCTCCTGAGCTGTATGATTTTTTAAGCAGGGATGAGAATCCGGATCGGAGGGCGCTTCTTTCTGGTCTGTCCCGGAAGGATTACAGGGACGCGGGGGCAGAGGTATTGGAGAGCCATGTGCAGGGGGCGGCATGCTTCCGCAGCTTATGGGAGGCCAGAGGTCAGCTGGAGATATATGAGCGCTATATCCTTTGCCCGCGAATCGGCCTGGAGGAGCTTAGCAGCTTCCGGGAGGTGATCCAGGATTATTTTAGTAAAGAGGAGAAGGAGCGGTTCCGGGAAAATCCGGAGGAAATCTGGCATTTTATCGAATCCAATATCCGCTATGACGAGAGGGAGGACTGTGCGGGAACGCTCGCTACCCCTGGCGGCTGCCTGGGACTTTTGTGGGGGAATCCTCTCAGCCAGAATATCCTGTTTGTGGGAATCTGCCGCACCCTTGGGATACCGGCGCGGCTGAATCCGGTGAACCAGGAAGGGGAATGGATGAAGGATGGACAATTTATCCCACATATTCAGCGGCAGATGAAGCCAGTGAGGAAGGAGTCTGAACGGATGGAACATGGGACTGTGATCCTTTCCGGCGGTAAAGAGATATGGAAATATTATCAGAACTGGACCATTGGCAGGCTGGAGAAGCATGGCTATCTTACCCTGGATTATACAGGGAATCTCTTTCAGGAGGGGCGTCTGCAGCTGGAGCTGGAGGAGGGGAGCTACCGCCTGCTGACCTCCGCCCGGCTACCCAACGGGAACCAGAAGGCGAGCCAGTACCTGTTCCAGTTAAAGGCCGGGGAATCCAGGGAGATTCCCATGCATCTTTGCTCTCCCAGTGTGGAGGAAATGCAGATTCATATTCAGCTGGAGGATTTTGTGCTGGAGACGGCGGATGGCAGAGCTTGTACAGCGGCATCGCTTTTAGGAGAGAAGACAGCGGTGCTGGCATGCTTATGGCCGGGAGAGGAACCCAGTGAGCATGTGCTTCATGAGATGCTGGAACAAAAGAAGGAGCTTAAGGAATTAGAGGAAACCATCGTTTTCCTTCTCCCGAACCGGGAGGCAGGTAAAAATCCCGGGATTCAGAAGGTATTAGAGGAAATTCCGGAAATTCAGGTAACTTATGGAAGGTTTGAAGAGGTGATCGAGCCCTTGGCCCGAAGGCTGTATGTGGATCCGGAGCAGCTGCCGCTGCTTCTTCTGCTCCGCCCGGGGCTTTGCGCGGTTTATGGGAGGAGCGGGTATCATGTGGGGAGCGTGGGGGTGCTTTTGAAGGTGGCTTCTCTTTAAGCTTAAAGGAAATTAAGCCTAAGAAAATTAAGCTTAAGAAAATTTGAAGTACCGCAGCTTGTGCAGAATTCCAGCAGGCTGCGGTACTTTTATAGTGCACACGGACACTCCTTAAATAGCAGATGGGACGCGGCTTTCATGAGATGACTTACTGTTCATCCTTTAAAGCCCCTTTAATCGCTTTCATCAGATCACCAAAGGTCTCATAGGCAGGAAGCTCCGGGTGATCGGCCTTGATCTTATCTGTGCTCCGGAAAAGGAAGCCGGCCTTGCTGGCTTTTATCATGCCCAGATCATTATAGCTGTCGCCGCTGGCGATGGTGTCGTAGCCGATGGACTGGAGCGCCTTTACGGTGGTCAGCTTGGAATTTTCGATCCGCATGCGAAAGCCGGTGATCTCCCCGTCGTCTGCTACCTCCAGCGAATTGCAGAAGATGGTGGGCCATCCCAGCTTCTTCATCAGGGGAGCGGCGAACTGGGTAAAGGTGTCGCTGATAATGATAACCTGGCAGATGGAACGGAGCTCATCTAAAAATTCCTTTGCGCCGGGGAGCGGGTCGATGGTGGCGATGGTCTGCTGGATCTCCTTAAGGCCCAGGTGATGCTCCTTCAGGATGCCAAGGCGCCAGTTCATCAGCTTCTCGTAATCCGGCTCATCTCTGGTGGTTCTTTTTAACTCCGGAATATTGCTGGCCTGGGCAAAGGCAATCCAGATCTCCGGCACTAATACGCCTTCCAGGTCTAAACAGGTTATGTACATAATGGTTTCCTCCCTATTTTATAAATGCACCCTTAAAATGCGAGCACATATGATACACAATTTTATGGGGAAATGGGGGGTTTGTCAATGGGAAGATAGCACAAGCTTTTCTGCTCTAATTCCTTAAACTTTGCACATCGGCGTTCCAGATAGCTATGGTGCTCGGTCACAGCGAGATATAATTTTTTTGCTTTTATGCAGATTTCTTCCCGATGATGATTGATAAATCTTATCTGGCCGTAAAGGATGTTCCGGTATTTTTCTTCTTCTCTTTCAATGTCAAGCTCCAGGAGGGCGCTGCTGACCACTGGAATCATATTATTAAGATTGATCACACCCAGCTTCCCATTGTCTATTTTTACAAAATCTAAAGAATTTTTCATGTGTATATGCTTCGGCTTTGGTGATGCTAATGGTGCAAAGTAAGAGAGCTGATGAATGGTAAAAACGACTCCCACATATGGGCGGCGTTCTCCTTTATTAAACTTTACATTAATTGGATCGATTTCTCTCAAGAAATGGATGTAATTTTCAGAAATTTTATAGAGTTTTAATTTGTCCAATGGTCCCTCCTTAGATAATGAAAAAAGAGATGACATACGCACCTCTCCTTTCACACTCTTTTGACTCTCCACTTAATGGCAGGAGCTCGCCGCTCTTTTGACTCTCCACTTAATGGCAGGAGCTCGCCGCTCTTTTAACTCTCCACTTAATGGCAGGAGCTCGCCGCTCTTGGAACCAGCTTTTGATTCTCTTACTATTATACACAAAATTCAGCGATAAATCAATAGAAAATTAGTATGGTGCCTCTAGTCAAAATATGGTATGATAATTATTGTTGTGTAACGTTTAGACAGGAAGAAAGGCAGGCAGACATGGAGACCATTGATCCAAGATTTGAAGAGATGAAGCGGAATATGAGACAGCAGGCAGAGAAGACCGGGCGCTTTTTTAAGAATACAGGGCGGATTGTCCTCGTGGCTGCGTTGCTTTTAATTGTGGGAACTGGTTCCTTTTATAATATTGAGGAGCAGGAGCAGGCGGTGGTGACCACCTTTGGGGTGGCAAAGGCAGTGACAGAGCCGGGGCTGCATTTTAAGATACCGCTGATCCAGCGGGTGCGGAAGGTGAATACCACCATCCAGGGCTTTGCTGTGGGGTATAATCCGGAGGATAATGCCACCATGGAAGAGGACTCCCTGATGATTACCAGCGATTATAATTTCGTCAATGTTGACTTTTTTGTGGAGTACAAGGTGGCGGACCCGGTGAAGGCGGTGTATGCCTCACAGGATCCGGTGCTGATCCTGCGGAATATCAGCCAGTCCTGCATCCGCACGGTGATCGGCGGCTATGATGTGGACTCGGTTCTGACCACGGGAAAGAATGAGATCCAGTCAAGGATCCGGGAGATGATCCTGGCAAAGCTTGAGGAGCATGATATCGGCCTGCAGGTGATGAACGTGAGCATCCAGGATTCGGAGCCTCCCACCACAGAGGTTATGGAGGCCTTTAAGGCGGTGGAGACGGCTAAGCAGGGGAAGGAGACTTCCATTAATAATGCAAACAAGTACCGGAATGAGAAGCTCCCCCAGGCCCAGGCCCAGATCGACCAGATTATGCAGGAGGCGGAGTCAGCCAAGGTGCAGCGGGTGAATGAAGCCAATGCTGAGGTAGCTAAGTTTAACGCCATGTACCAGGAGTATGTGAAGAATCCGGAGGTGACCAGGCAGCGGATGTTCTATGAATCCATGGAGGACATTCTTCCCAGGATGAAGGTGATTATCGACGGCTCCGGCGAGGTGAATACCATCCTTCCACTGGACAGCTTTATGCAGCAGCAAACCCAGAGCGCAGGAAATCCCGGAGTTCAGGGAGAAGGCCAGCAGAACACGGAAAACCCATAAATGTATCTGCACGTTATTGTTCACAGGTAGCGTGTTGCTGGGCACAGTCCGCCAGGGGTGTGATCAGTAACTTATCTGCACATATTAAGAGAGGAAGCGACATTATGGTAAAGATAATAAAGAAGACAGTGCTGACCATATTTCTTCTGTGCCTGATTGTGGGCGGGCTGGGAGCGATGGTGGTAACCCAGGAGAATGAATATAAATTGATCCGCCAGTTTGGCCGGGTAGAGCGGGTGGTGAGCCAGGCGGGACTAAGCTTTAAGATCCCCTTTATACAGACTACAGATACACTGCCCAGGGAGATCCTGATCTATGATCTGATGCCGTCGGATGTGATTACCGCGGACAAAAAGACCATGCTCTGCGATTCCTATGCCCTGTGGAAGATTACGGATCCCCTGAAGTTTTCCCAGACCTTAAATGGCTCCATCGCCAATGCAGAGCGGAGGATCGACACAGCCGTGTACAATGCCATTAAAAATGTGATCAGCAGCATGAACCAGAATGATGTGATCAGCGGCAGGGACGGAGAGCTGTCTGAGGCGATTATGGCCCACATTGGCAGCAACATGGATCAGTATGGACTGCAGGTTCTGGCAGTGGAGACGAAGCAGCTGGATCTCCCGGCGGATAATAAGGCGGCAGTCTATGAGCGGATGATCTCAGAGCGGGATAAGATTGCGGCCACCTATACAGCAGAGGGCCAGGCAGAGGCAAAGGTGATTCAGAATACCACGGATCGGGAGATCGCCATCCAGGTATCCGATGCCCAGGCAAAGGCGGCGGCGATCCTGGCGGAAGGCGAGGCGGAATATATGCAGATTCTGGCAGAGGCCTACGGATCCCCGGAGAAGGCGGAGTTTTATGCATTTATCCGGGCCTTGGAGTCCGCCAAGGCATCCCTTACCGGAACTAATAATACGCTGATTCTTTCCCCGGATTCTCCGATTGCGAAGATTTTTATGGGGCAGTAAAGAAAAGCGGAATAGGATTCCTTTAAAAGTTCGCGGCCGGGCCCATGAAGGATTCCTTTAAAGGTCTGCGGCCGGGCCCATAAAAAGATACATGGAAACAGAAGATAAGGAGCGTCGCGATATGAAGATAAAAGATATATTAGCAAAGGGGGAGCCAACCCTTTCCTTTGAGGTATTTCCTCCCAAGACGGAGGATAAGTACGAGAGTGTGGAGCAGGCGGCGCTTGCCATTGCCAAGCTGCGCCCGGCCTTTATGAGTGTTACCTACGGGGCGGGAGGGGGGACCAGCCGGTATACGGTTCAGATTGCCTCCCGGATACAGGAAAGCTGCAAGGTGACGCCTTTGGCTCACCTTACCTGCGTCTCTTCCACCAGGGAGAAGGTGCAGCAGGTATTGGCCCAGCTAAAGGAAAAGCAGATAGAAAATGTGCTAGCACTGCGGGGAGATATCCCGGCAGATGGAAAAGTGGAGAAGGATTACCGCTATGCCTCAGAGCTGATCCGGGAAATCAAGGAGGCGGGGGACTTCTGCATCGGCGGAGCCTGCTATCCGGAGGGCCATGTGGAGTCAGCGAATAAAACAAAGGACATCCTTCATCTGAAGGAAAAGGTGGAGGCAGGCTGTGATTTTGTTACCACCCAGGTGTTTTTTGACAATAATATTCTCTATAATTATCTTTACCGGATTCGGGAAAAGGGAATTACTGTGCCGGTGGTGGCCGGGATTATGCCGGTGACCAATGTGTCTCAGATTAAACGGATCTGCCAGATGTCCGGCACCTATCTGCCGGCCCGGTTTAAGGCCATTGTGGATCGGTTCGGGGAGAATCCGGCGGCCATGAAGCAGGCGGGAATCGCTTACGCCACAGAGCAGATCATCGACCTGATCGCCAATGGGGTGAATGGAATCCATATTTACACCATGAATAAGCCGGATGTGGCGGCCAGGATACAGGAGAGCCTGTCATGCATCATTGGCGAGCTGCAATAACGGCATATGAAGGCTTATAAGATATATTAGGAATTGTACATGGGAGGCATGGGGCAATGGAAGTGGACAGAAGGGAGATCCTCCGGTATCTGGGCTATGGCAGAGAGAAGGAGGAGGTGCCGGTGGCAGCGCTGATAGATTCCTGTGTGGAGGAGCTTTCTGCAGCAGTGGATCCAAAGCACTTAAGCCGGGAGTACCAGCTGCGGATACTGCCGGACGGCACCATTGACGGCAGCTGCTTTCAGGTGAAAAGCCGGAGCTTAAGCCGGAACCTAAAGGACTGCAGCCAGGTGATCCTCTTCGGGGCCACTCTGGGGATAGGGGCGGATCTTTTGATTCAGAAGTACAATAAGCTGCAGATGAGCCGGGCAGTGGTTATGCAGGCGGCGGCAGCGGCGATGATCGAGGGGTACTGCGACGGAGTCTGCAGCCAGATGCGCCAGATCTACGAGGGGGAGGGACTGTATCTGCGGCCCCGGTTCAGCCCGGGTTACGGAGATTTCCCTCTGAAGTGCCAGTCAGAGCTTCTGGATGCTTTGGAGGCGGGAAAGCGGATGGGCATTAAGCTGACAGACAGCTACCTGATGATGCCTTCCAAGTCTGTGACTGCTGTGATCGGAGTGAGCAAAAAGCCCTACCGGTGTGAGGTAAAGGGATGCGAGGCCTGCGGGAGGACGGACTGCATATACCGGCGGGATCCGTAAGGAACAGGGAATGGGAATAGAGGAATACAGGAAGGCAGGCATAAAATATGGACATTTTACAGCGGATGAAGGACCATTTTATATTTTTCGACGGAGGCATGGGCAGCCTTCTTCAGGAGAAGGGGCTAAAGGCAGGGGAGCTGCCGGAGACCTGGAATCTTTCCCATCCACAGGTATTAGTGGAGATTCATAAAAGCTACCTGCGGGCCGGCGCAAATATTCTCACCACTAATACATTCGGCGCCAACCGGTTAAAATATCCCCGGGAGGGAAGCTGGGATTTGGGAAAGCTGGTGGAACAGGGGGTTAAAAATGCCATCCAGGCCAGGGAGGAGTTTCTTCGGGAAAAAGGATATTCCCAGGATTTTACAGATTCGGATGCAGACACAGATTCTTATGTGGCTCTGGATTTAGGGCCCACCGGGAAGCTTTTGAAGCCGCTGGGAGATTTGGATTTTGAGGATGCGGTGGAGCTTTATAAAGAAGTGATCCGGACTGGCACTGAGGCCGGGGCGGATTTGATCTTAATCGAGACCATGAGCGACACCATGGAGATAAAGGCGGCGGTGCTGGCGGCAAAGGAGAGCTGCGGCCTTCCTGTGTTTGCCACCATGGCCTTTGACGGGAAGGGAAAGCTTCTCACCGGAGGAAGCGTGGAATCGGCGACCGCTCTTTTAGAGGGACTGCGGGTGGATGCGCTGGGGCTTAACTGCGGCTTAGGGCCAGTGCAGATGAGGCCCATAGCAGAGAAGCTTCTGGCAGTGGCGTCGGTTCCGGTGATTGTAAATCCTAATGCGGGGCTGCCCAGAAGCCAGGATGGGAAAACGGTTTATGATATTAATGCAGACCAGTTTGCAGAGGAGATGGAGCGGATCGCCGACATGGGGGTATCTATGCTGGGCGGCTGCTGCGGAACCACGCCGGAGCACATCCAAAAGACCGTAAGGCGCTGCCGGGATAAGGCGGTAAGGCCAGTGGTGAAAAAGGGCCGCACAGTGATCTCCTCCTATTCCCGTGCTGTGGTGATGGGAAGGGAGCCGGTGATCATCGGCGAGCGGATCAATCCCACCGGAAAGTCTAAGTTTAAGCAGGCGCTTCGGGATCACAACCTGGAGTATATTTTAAGAGAGGGAGTGACCCAGGAGGAGCATGGCGCCCATGTGCTGGATGTGAATGTGGGGCTGCCGGAGATCCATGAGCCCTCTATGATGGAGGAGGTGGTGAGAGAGCTTCAGTCTGTGTCCGACCTTCCGCTGCAGATCGACACCTCCAGCCCCCAGGCCATGGAGCGGGCCCTCCGCTGCTATAATGGCAAAGCCTTAGTAAACTCGGTAAATGGCAAGGAGGAAGTGATGGACGCCGTGTTCCCCCTGGTGGCCAAATACGGCGGCGTGGTGGTGGGACTCTGTCTGGACGAGGATGGGATTCCGGAGACAGTTAAGGGACGGATCCGGATCGCGAAAAGGATTTATGAACGGGCCTTAAGCTATGGGATCGGCCCGGAGGATATCCTCATCGACGGTCTGTGCATGACCATCAGCTCAGACCAGACGGGAGCGCTCACCACCCTGGAGACCCTGCGCCGGGTGCGGGACGAGCTTCACGGGAAAACCATTCTCGGGGTATCGAATATCTCCTTTGGCCTGCCTGGACGGGAGATTATCAATGCAGCCTTTTTTACCATGGCGCTTCAGGAGGGCTTAAGCGCGGCGATTATCAATCCTAATAACGAGGCCATGATGCGGGCATATTACAGCTTCCGGGCATTAGCCGGACTGGATGAAAACTGCAGCGACTATATCCGGATTTACGGCAGCGGCGATGTGGCTGGCCTTGGAGTTACCAGAGGATGCAGCAGGGCCGGGGCGCAGCAGGGGCCTGGACAGGCAGGCAGAGACTGGACTGGTGCAGGCGGCCAGTCCGGAGGAGCGCTAGGGACAGGACTGGGAGACGGGATTATCCGGGGTTTAAAGGAAGCCGCCATGTCAGCGGCCAGAGAGCTTTTAAAGACAAGGGACGCCTTAGATATCATTAACCAGGAGATGATCCCTGCCCTGGATGCTGTGGGGAAGGGCTTTGAAAAGGGGACGGTCTTTCTCCCTCAGCTTTTGATGAGCGCAGAGGCGGCCAAGGGCGGCTTTGAGGTGATAAAGGAGCATATGGCAGGAACCGGCCAGACCCAGGTGTCAAAGGGGAAGGTGATCCTGGCTACGGTGAAGGGAGACATCCACGATATCGGGAAGAATATTGTGAAGGTGCTTTTGGAAAACTACGGATATGAGGTGATTGATCTGGGAAAGGATGTGCCGCCAGAGCGGGTGGCGGAGGCCGCGGTGAAGGACCATGTGAAGGTAGTAGGCTTAAGCGCTCTCATGACCACCACCGTTCCCAGCATGGAGGAGACTATCCGGCAGCTTAGACGGGAGGCGCCCTGGGTGAAGGTGATGGTAGGCGGGGCGGTTCTGACCCAGGAATATGCAGATACCATCGGGGCGGATCAGTACTGCAGGGATGCGATGGCTTCGGTGAATTATGCAGAGAAGGTGATGTGAGCCATAAAACGTTGCGATTCACGGTTAGTGCCTTGACTGAATATAATCCGGCCAAGACACTAGTGTCTTGACTGGATTATATCTGGCAAAACTCTGCCGAATAATTTTTCATCGGCAAGGCGAAGGAGGGAGGCGATGCGGTGGCATCGTTGACCGACGGTGCTGTGTGCCAGTGGCACACGTTTAGCACGGACCGAAGCAGAGCGTAGACCAACGCAGTCCGATGGGAAATTAGGCAAGGAGGTTTGGCTGAATATAATACAGCCAAGACACTAGTCCCACAAGGCCGTGAACAGTAGCATAAAAACAGGAGGGAAGATCCCATGAAAACCATGGAGGAGATAAAGGGGCTGGCTTCAGCGGGAAGGTATAAGCGGGTTCCTATGAGCCAGGAGATGTATGCAGACCAGGTGACGCCGGTGCGGCTGCTGCGGATGTTAAAGCATATGAATAAACGCTGCTGTCTTTTCGAGAGCAGCGGGGATCCGGGACAGTGGGGGCGGTACACCTATGTCGGGTATGACCCTGTGATGGAGATAACCTGCCGGGAGGGGCAGGTGGAGCTTACCCGGTGGGAGGCGAAGAAAAAGAGAGCCGGGAAAAGCGGACCAAAGGAGGAGGCCAGCCAGAATCCGGAAGGAGCCGTGGCCCTGGAGGAGCGGATCGTCCAGGCTTTGTCAAAGGAGGTTGCCCTGGAGGAGGGTGTGAGCCAGGAGGCGCTGATGGAAGCCGCGGCTTCTAAGGAGACAGGCGCTGAACGGGCATTTCCGGCAGAGGGAGCTGTTTTAAAGGAAAAGGTAGCCTTAGAGGAAGGCCGACCGAAGGAGGTGCTCCGCCGGATCTGGAAGGACTTTACCAGCCCCAGGGTGGAGGGACTTCCGCCCTTTACCAGCGGGTTTGCCGGATGGGCTTCCGAGGACTGGAAGCAGTATGATCTGATGCTGTTTGACAAGGTGATTGCCTTTGACCACTTTGCACAGAAGCTGATCTTAATGGTGAGTGTGGATGGGAAAAAGCTGGATAAGGAGTACCTTCGGGGCGAGCAGGAGCTTTGGCGTATGGAGAGGCTGATCCGTGAGGGCGGTGAATGCTCCATGGCTTCGGAGGATAAGCTGCTGGACGCTTACCGGGTACTGCGGGCAAAACGGCCCGGACCCTATATGTTTTATGCTTCCGGAACCCGGGCAGAGGCGGCCGGAGCTTCGGAGGGAACCTTCGTCCGCCTGCGCCAGGGGGATGTAACCGCCGCCTTTTCCAGCGGGAAAAGCCCAAGAGGTGCTACGAAGAAGGAGGATGGCAGGCTGGAGCGGGAGCTTCTGGCAGATGAGAAGGAACGGGCTGAGCACAATCTTAAGGTGGATCTGGGAAGAAACAGCCTGGGAAGGGTCTGCCGGTTTAATTCCATGCGCACAGAGCGGTACAGGAGCGTGGAGCGGGATCCATATAAGCAGCAGCTCCGGTCGGTTTACACCGCAAAGCTGCAGCGGGGACTGGACAGCCTGGATGTACTGGACGCCTTTCTCCCGGCGGCTGTGCTGCTGGACGCATCTGGAAATCTGGACCTGTGCAGGATGGAAGGCTTTCTCACCAGCGAGCAGGGGAAGGCAGTCCTCCACGGTTTGGCGCCAGCTGCGATAGATGCTGTCCCAGTGGAAATGGATCCGGAAGCTTCCAGCGAGGAGGAATATCTGCTGCAGGCGCTGGAGACTGCTGAGAGGGGGGATGGACTGTGATTCTCTTAATTGATAATTACGGAAGCTTTTCTTATAATCTGTATCAGCTGGCAGGAAGGGTAAATCCCAATATTCAGATGGTAAAAAATGACGCGTTGACAGTGGAGGAGATCCGCAGGATGGATCCTCAGCTGATTATCCTGTCCCCGGGACCGGGAAGCCCGGAGGAGGCGGGAGTCTGCCTCCAGACAGTGAAGGAGCTGGGACAGCAGATCCCCATCTTTGGGGTAGATCTGGGATACCGGGTGATCTGCAGTGCTTTCGGAGGCTCCGCCGGTGAAAGGGGAAAGGCGCCCTGGGGCTTATCTGTGACCATCCGGATCAATAATCAGTCCAAGCTGTTCGGGGGAATGCGGGAGACCATGGAGGCAGGCTGTTACCACGCCCAGTCGGTCAGCTCTGGTTCTATCCCATCCTGCCTGCGGGTGATTGCGGCCACAGAAGACCGGGAGGTGATGGCGGTGGAGCACCGGGAATATCCCATCTATGGGGTATTATTCCACCCGGAGTCGGTCCTCACGCCCCAGGGCCACCGGCTGATGGAAAATCTGCTGGTGGAGGAGGTTTACAGCCGGAGCGCTTCCGGAAGAATCCTCTTAAAGGTGCGGGAGATGCGGAGAGAGGGATAGACCATGGAATTTTATGGAGAATGATTGACAAAGGGGAGAGAATCATGGAGGATCGTGAAAAGAAAGAACTGACCCAGGAGGAAGAGATATGACAGCAAATGACTTTTTTCAGGGAAATGTTTTTGACGCATATGAATATTTGGGCGCCCATGTCTGCCGGGATGACCGGGGGGAGGAGACAGGGGTCTGGTTCCGGGTATTTGCCCCTAATGCCAGCCGGGTGACGCTGTTTGGCCAGTGCAATGGCTGGGGGGAGACAGAGCTTAGCTGCTGTGAGTTTTATGGCGTTTACCAATGCTTCTGCCCAGAGGCGAGAACAGGGCAGATGTATAAATACCGGATATGGGATCAGAATGGAAGGGTGCAGGATCACGCAGACCCCTATGGGTTCGGCATGGAGGTGCGGCCCGCCTGCTGCTCTATCGTCCGGGATCTGAACGAATACCAGTTCCAGGACCAGGCGTGGATGGAACGCCGGAGTGTGGGGCTGGATCAGCCGATGAATATTTATGAACTTCATGCCGGATCCTGGAGGAAGCCGGTTTTGGAGGAGGAGGCCGGGACAGAGGCTGAGGAAGCCGGGGAATCCAGGACAGAGGTTGAGAAAGGCGGGAAGGCCAGGACGGAGGCTGGGGAAGCCGGGGAGTCCCGGACAGAAGCCGGGGAAGCCGGGGAGTCCCGGACAGAAGCCGGGGAATCCAGGGAGCGGGCTGGAGCTGCCCAGTGGTATACCTATAAAGAGCTGGCAGAGCTTTTGCTTCCCTACCTCCAGGAGAACCATTACACCCATGTGGAATTTATGCCTTTGGCGGAGCACCCATTTGACGGCTCCTGGGGGTATCAGCAGACTGGATTTTTCGCCCCTACCTCCCGGTATGGAACAGCGGCAGAATTCCAATATCTGGTCGATAAGCTGCACCAGGGGGGAATCGGCGTGATTCTGGACTTTGTCCCGGTGCACTTTGCCACGGACGGATACGGGCTGAAGGACTTTGACGGTACATGCCTGTATGAATATCCTAATGACGCGGTAGGCGCCAGTGAGTGGGGGAGCGCTAATTTTATTCACTCCAGAAAGGAGGTCTGGTGCTTCCTTCAGTCAGCGGCTAACTACTGGCTGGATAAATACCATGTGGACGGGCTGCGCTATGATGCGGTGAGCCGTCTGATCTTCTGGCAGGGAAGCGAGCAGCGGGGGGTGAATCATACAACCCTGGAATTTTTAAAGCATATGAACCAGGGGCTGAAGGAGCGCCATCCCACCGCCATGCTGATCGCTGAGGATTCCACCAGCTATCCCGGGGTGACCCGCTCCATCTGGGAAAATGGCCTGGGATTTGACTATAAGTGGGATTTGGGATGGATGCATGACACCCTGGAGTATTTCCAGACTGCCCCAGAGTACCGGACCAGGGATTACCATAAGCTTACCTTCTCCATGATGTATTACTATAATGAAAAGTATATGCTGGAGTTCTCCCATGACGAGGTGGTTCACGGCAAGGCTACGATTCTCCAGAAAATGTATGGGGATTATGAGATGAAGTTCCCCCAGGGGAGATGCCTGTACCTGTTTATGCTGATGCATCCGGGGAAGAAGCTGAATTTTATGGGAAGTGAGATCGGCCAGCTGCGGGAGTGGGATGAGAGCCGGGAGCAGGACTGGTTCCTCTTAAAATATCCTCTCCACGACAGCTTTTACCGTTTTATCAAGGAGCTGAACCGGATTTACATCGAATATATCTGCCTTCACCGAGACTATGACGGAGAGAACTTCAAGTGGCTGGACTGCCATCAGGAGGAGCGGTGCATCTACACCACAGTCCGTCAGCATTACGGCAGCAAGTCCTTGGTGACTGTATTTAATTTTTCCAATGTGCTCCAGGAGGACTATTCGGTGCTTCTCCCCGGACGGCTCACCGCCAGGCTGATCCTAAACAGTGACTGGGAGCAGTATGGGGGGAAAACCAGGCCAGGTCAGGAGATCTGGGAGGCCAGAGGCCATACCTACGGGGTGGAGCTGACGGTGTCTGTGCCTCCGCTTAGCGGGATTGTGTTTGAGACGGAGTAGGAAAAGGGATGAGAGGGATCAGTACATATTTGACAGATAATAAGGAAAGAATAATCACAGCGGTGCGGATGGCCTGGCCCTCGGTGCTGGAATCCTTTTTCGTGGCATTGGCCGGGCTTATCGATTCGCTGATGGTCAGTGCCCTGGGGGCTTCAGCCGTGGCGGCTGTGGGGCTGACCACCCAGCCCAAGTTTTTAGGGATGGCTTTATTTATCGCCTTAAATGTGTCCGTGTCCGCCATCGTCGCCAGAAGGCGGGGAGAGAAAAATAAACCAGGGGCCAATCAAGCGCTGATGGTGGCCCTGCTTTTTACAGCGCTGGCCGGCATCGTGGTCAGCGTTCTTTGTGTGCTATTGGCAGAGCCCATCATTACCCTGTGCGGCTCTGGGGCGGATACTCATGACAGCGCGGTGCTTTATTTCCGGATCATCATGGGCGGGATGCTCTTTAATATTATTTCCCTGGTGATCAACGCGGCCCAGCGGGGCGCCGGGAACACGAAGATCGCCATGAAGACCAATGTGACCTCCAATGTGGTCAATATGATCGGGAACTATTTGATTATAAACGGGCACTGTGGGTTTCCGGCCCTGGGAATCAAGGGGGCGGCGCTGGCTACGGTCTTTGGCACGGTGATCGCCTGCATTATGAGTATCCGTTCGCTGTTTAAGTCTGGATTTATCAGCTTGCCTTATATGATGAAGGAGCGGATCCGCCCGTCCCTGGACCCGGTGCGCAGCATGCTCCGGATCAGCTCCAGCGTATTTACAGAGCAGGTGCTGATGCGGATTGGATTTATGTCCACCGCCATTATGGCGGCAAAGCTGGGGACAGAGGCCATGGCTGCCCATCAGGTGGGGATGAATATTATGAGTGTGTCCTTTTCCTTCGGAGATGGGATGCAGGCGGCTGCGGTGGCCCTCATCGGGAGATGCCTGGGCGAGGGGACGCCCAGGGAGGCGGTAAATTATGGAAATATATGTCAGAGAATAGGAAATGGGATCTCTCTGGGACTGTCGGTGGTGTATCTTCTGGGAGGGAGAGCGCTGTACCGCTTGTTTTTTACTGAACCGGAGATTGTAGAGATTGGTGTGGGGATTATGCGGCTGATGGTGCTGATCGTGGTGCTGCAGATCGCCCAGGTGATCTATATGGGCTGCTTACGAGGGGCGGGGGATGTGGTGTTCACCATGCTTGCCTCCACCTTCAGCGTGACCCTGGTCCGCACCCTGGGTTCCTATGTGATGGGATATGTCCTTGGTCTTGGCCTTCTGGGGGTGTGGATGGGTGTGATGGCAGATCAGCTGAGCCGGTTTATCCTCACCACCTGGCGGTTTAAGTCGGGGAAGTGGACATCGGTGAAGATTTAGCATAGAATATTTAAAGAAGGGATAGCCATTGAGAAAATTAAAGCTGGAGAGGGAGCTGGAGGTGGCAGCAGCAAAGTTAGGAGAAGGGACAGGATCCAGGGCGCTTGCAGGGCAGAAGCGGAGGACAGGAAGGAGCTTGAGCTTGGGACTGGCAGCGGGATTAGCTGTGCTTGCACTTTTTCTGACAGGATGTGTCAGAGGAGGAGGGGCGGAGACTGAAAGTGGGGGGGAAGGAGAATATAGAAGCGGGATGAAGGCTGGAAGTGGGGGGATAGGAGAATATAACAGCGGGATGAAGGCTGGAAGTGGGGGAAGAGGAGCAGAAAACAGCAGTGGATCGGCTGGAGGCAGAGGAGCAGACAGCGGCAGGCCGGCAGGGGAAGGGCAGCGGCAGGAGGATTCCGGACGGCTTTGCGTGACCGCCACCATTTTCCCCTACTATGATTTTGCCCGCCAGATCGCCGGGGACCGGGTGCGGCTGAAATTAGTGGTCCCTGCTGGGATGGACAGCCATTCCTTCGAGCCGACTCCGGCAGATATGAGGGAGATCCAGGAGTCGGATATCCTTTTGTACAATGGAGGCGAGATGGAGCAGTGGGTGGACGCGGTTCTGGAGGCTTTGGATTCCTCCCATATCCGGGCGGTCCGCATGATGGATTTGGTAGATGTGCTGGAGGAGGAGACGGTAGAGGGGATGGAGTCGGAGCATGGCCATGATCATGACCATGGCACAGCGGAAGCATTGCAGGAGGAGGATCATGGTTCTGGGGCAGACTATGAGCCAGGACAGCTCCATGCGATCGAATATGACGAGCACATCTGGACCTCCCCGGTTAATGGGATGGCAATCGTGAAGGAGATCTGCCAGGTCTTTTCAGAGGAGGATCCGGAGAACCGGGAATTTTACCAGGAGAATGCCAGAAGGTATCTAAAGGAGCTGGCAGTGCTGGATGAAGAGTTCCGGCAGCTGATGGAGGAGGCCAGAGAGGACATGATTATCCTGGGGGACCGGTTCCCCTTCCGCTATCTGGCAGAAGCCTATGGGATCCAGTACCGGGCAGCCTTTGCCGGGTGCTCCGGGGATACGGAGCCCAGCGCCAGGACCATCGCCTACCTGATTAACCAGGTGAAGGAGAGAGAGCTTCCGGCTGTGTACTATCTGGAGCTTTCCAGCCACCGGGTGGCGGAGATTATCGGGGAGGAGACCGGGGCAGAGCCGCTGCTTCTCCACTCCTGCCATAATGTGACCCGGAAGGAATTTGACGAAGGGATCACCTACCTGCAGCTGATGGAGCAGAATGTAAGGAATCTGCGTCTGGGGCTGCAGTGATCTATATTGAGGAAACAACATGAATGGATTAATTACCTGCGAGCATGTAGATTTTGGATATGAAAACCACGATGCTGTCATCGATGTGACCATGGAGATCCTTCCCGGGGACTATCTTTGCATCGTGGGAGAGAATGGTTCTGGAAAGAGTACCTTGATGAAAGGGATCCTGGGGCTTTTAAAGCCTACCGCCGGAACCATGACGGTCAGTGAGGAATTAAGACGGACCGGCATCGGATACCTGCCCCAGCAGACGGCGGCCCAGAAGGATTTTCCGGCCACGGTGTACGAGGTAGTCCAGTCCGGCTGCCTGAGCCGCCGGGGGCTGCGGCCCTTCTACACGAAGGCGGAGAAGGAGCTGACCCTGGAATGCATGGAGAAGCTGGGGATTACCCCTTTGAGAAAGCATTGCTACCGGGAGCTGTCCGGTGGACAGCAGCAGCGGGTGCTGATTGCCAGGGCCCTGTGCGCTACCAGCCAGCTGCTGCTTTTAGATGAGCCTATCACCGGGCTGGACCCCTCAGCGATCCAGGAGGTGTATGGGATCCTCCGGAAACTGAACCGGGAGGAGGGAGTGACTATCCTGATGGTGTCCCACGACATTTCCAATGTGGTAAACCAGGTGAACAAGATCCTCCATCTCCAGCAGCGTGTTTTATTTTACGGCTCTGCCGGGGAATATAAGGCAAGTGACATTGGAAAACGGTTTTTAGGAGGTGAGGAGGAATGAGCATAATCGCAGAGATGCTGTCCTATCCTTTTCTGGTGCGGGCCTTTGTGGGAGGGATTTTCGTCTCCCTCTGCGCCTCCCTGTTAGGGGTCAGCCTGGTGCTGAAGCGGTATTCCATGATAGGGGATGGGCTGTCCCATGTATCCTTTGGGGCGCTGTCCATCGCGGTAGCCCTGGGGTGGTCGCCGCTGGCAGTGTCCATCCCGGTGGTGGTGCTGGCGGCGTTTTTCCTTCTGCGGATCACAGAGAACGGCAAGCTGAAAAGCGACGCGGCCATCGCCATGATCTCCGCCAGCGCCCTGGCCATAGGCATTATCATCACCTCCCTGACCACCGGGATGACCACCGATGTAAGCAGCTACATGTTCGGCAGCATCCTGGCCATGAGCCCCTGGGATGTCCGGCTCAGCCTGATCCTGTCGGTTATCGTGCTGGGACTGTTCGTCTTTTGCTACCATAAGCTGTTTGCAGTAACCTTTGATGAGAGCTTTGCCAGAGCTACCGGGGTGCGGGTTGATTTCTACCATGGGATGATAGCCATCTTAACGGCAGTGACCATCGTGCTGGGGATGCGGATGATGGGGGCTATGCTGATCTCTAGCCTGATCATATTCCCGGCCCTCACCTCCATGCGGGTATTTAAAAGCTTCCGGGGCGTCATACTCTCCTCCGGGGCGGTTTCTGTGATCTGCTTTACCATAGGGATGGTCATGTCCTACACCTGCTCCACGCCGGCAGGGGCCAGCGTGGTGGTGGTGAATTTAATTTGCTTTTTATTATTTGCTGCCTGGCAGGCAGTAGGGAGGATACGAGGATGAAAGGATGGAAGCATCATCATTTATCTCAGACCCAGTTTATCGCCTATGGATTTCTGGGAATTATTCTGGTGGGAACCGGGCTTTTAATGCTGCCTGGGGCCAATCGGAGTGGGGAGAGCCTGGGCTTTGTCAACTGCCTGCTCACAGCCACCAGCGCCACCTGTGTGACCGGTCTGGTGGCGGCGGATACCTGGAGCCAGTGGACGCTGTTCGGCCAGCTGGTGATCCTGGCGATGATTCAGATCGGAGGCTTAGGCTTTATCACCATCGGCGTCTTTCTTTCCATCGTCCTGCGCCGGAAGATCGGGCTGAAGGAGCGGGGGCGGATGCAGGAGAGTGTCAACACACTCCAGATCGGCGGGGTGGTCCGCCTGGCCAAGAAGATCGTCCAGGGCACCCTGCTGTTTGAGGGGGCAGGGGCGCTGATCCTCTCCATCCGGTTTGTGCCGGAGTTTGGATTCTTAAGAGGCGTGTACTATGGGATCTTCCACTCCATTTCCGCCTTCTGCAATGGAGGCTTCGACCTGATGGGAATCCGGGAGCCTTACAGCTCTCTGACCTATTATTACGATGACTGGCTGGTAAATATTACCATTATGAGCCTGATCATAATCGGCGGAATCGGCTTTATCGTGTGGGATGATTTGTCCAAGAAGGGGCTGCATTTTCGGAAATACCTGCTTCACACCAAGATCGTGCTGGTGACCACAGCCGCGCTGCTCCTTGGAGGCGGGGTGCTTTTCTTCCTTCTGGAGATGAACCATCTCATGGCGGATATGAGCCTGGGGGGAAAGATATACAGCTCCCTTTTCCAGTCTGTCACTGCCAGGACGGCCGGATTTAACACCACAGATACGGCGGCCCTCACTGACGGGAGCAAGCTGGTCACCATCGTGCTGATGTTTATCGGGGGAAGCCCCGGCTCCACAGCAGGGGGAATCAAGACCACCACCCTGGCGGTCCTCCTTCTGTCCATCCGGGCAAGCGTGGATCAGACCGACGGGATGAATGTATTTAACCGGAGGCTGGACGATAGCGCTGTGCGCCAGGCCGGCTTAATCCTGTCCTTTAACCTGGTGCTGGCCATCGCCGCCTCTGTGTGGATCGTAGTGCTCCAGCCGGGGCTTCTCATGTCCGATGTGCTCTTTGAAACCTTTTCCGCCATCGGCACCGCCGGCATGTCCACCGGGATTACCAGAGCGCTGCTTCCTATGTCCAAGCTGGCTTTGGTGGTGCTTATGTACTGCGGAAGAGTGGGCAGCCTCTCCTCAGCCCTGGCCTTTACCCAATCAAAAAAGAAGCCGCCGGTGCGGCTGCCTATGGAGCGGATTACGGTGGGGTAGAAATTAAATAATAGTAGCGGTTTGGTTTTATGATGTCTAAGAACGGAGCGGGATATGGGTAAAATAGAAGGCATAAAAATTCAGAATTACGGTGCTTTAAAAGATATTGTACTTGGAAGGACAAGAACAAATCAAACAGTTCGGGCTCTTGGAAATCTTGTGGCTGTGATTGGTCCCAGCGGGAATGGAAAGAGTACTCTGGCCGATGCCTTTGGATTCATAGCTGATTGCCTGGAAATGGGAGTCGAGGCTGCTTGTGATGCAAATAATCGAGGGGGATTTGAGAAATTGATTTCTCAAGGGGCAAAAGAGCCGATTTTATTTGAACTGTACTACCGGGAGTCGAGGAATGCACGGCCAATTACTTATGAACTGGAGATTGATTTAGATAAGATGGGGCGCCCCTTTGTCAAGAGAGAGAGGCTTCGACAGCGTGTAGAAAAGCATGGGTGGCCAAGAACATTTATGTATCTGCAGGATGGAACAGGTTATGCTTTTGAAGGAAACGACGATGGCGGTCAGGATGATGATGGGAGCATTACAGGAAAAAAAGTTGAGGTACAGCTTTCCGATAAGCGGCGGCTTGGAATCGTTACCCTGGGAGCAATGAAGCAATATAACCGCATTGAAAAGTTTTTAAATTTTTTGAAGAGCTGGTATCTCTGCTATTTTTCTCCTGATGCGGCGAGAAAACTGCAGACTGCAGCGCCACAGGCATATTTAGACAGAACTGGAAGCAATATTAATAATGTTGCTCAATACATGTATCGGGAAAACAAGAGGGAGTTTGAGAATATATTACAGGAAATTCAATCCAAACTTCCAGGAATTAAAAAGATAGAACCGCAAAAATTTGAAAATGGACAAATGATGCTTCGCTTTTATGAAGAAGGCTTTGAAGCCCCCTTTTATTCTCAGAGAATGTCTGATGGAACCTTAAAGCTGTTTGCTTACTATTTGCTGCTTCATGAAAAAAATCCGAGGCAGCTGGTATTTATAGAAGAACCAGAGAATGGTTTATACCATCATTATTTAGGCGAACTGGCTGAGGAAATGAAAAGAAATGTTGGAAATGGGTATACAAAACAGCTGTTTATCACTACACATAGCCCATTTTTTGTAAATGCTTTGGGGCCGGAGGATGTATGGGTTTTAACCAAAAAAACAGATGGCTTTTCTTATATAAAGCGGGCATCCGACTACGCCTTTGTCAAGGAATTGGCAGAAGAGGGAGTTACAGTCGGTGATATGTGGTATAGTAAATATTTTGAGAATACGGAGGAATAGATGTACTTTCAGTTTCTTATAGAAGATAAATCAACCCATATATTAGTGGATCATGTAATGGAAAAGTTGAAAAACCAATATATAGGGGATGAGATTAACTGGAATATAAAATCGTTTGATGGCATAGGCCATTTGAGCAAAAAAGGAAGTGCATTAGAACGAAAAACCGGAAAATTATTAAATGATCTTCCCAGATATATGAGAGCATTCAGTAAGGTGCTGCAGAGTATGAAGCATGCCGCATTGATTATTGTTTTAGATAATGATAAAAGAGATATACAGCATTTTAGAAGTGAATTAGAATATGTGGCTGTTGTAAATATGGTTTTATGTGATTATGCATTTTGTATCGCAGTTAAAGAAATGGAGGCCTGGCTGTTAGGCGATATAAATGCGATTAAAGAAGCGTATCCCGATGCGAAAATTCAGCATATAAAAAGGTATGAACAAGATTCTATAAGTGAAACCTGGGAAGTATTAGCGGATATCGTTTATCCAAAGGGCCTTTTAGCGTTAAAAAAGAAAGCAGATGGAAATTATTCTGTGATTGGGGGAGCAAAATATGAATGGGCAGATAAAATCGGTGATCGCTTGCATTTGCATGAAAATAAATCTCCTAGTTTTCAATATTTTATTAATGCATTAGAAAAAAGAATTGTAGATAGCAAAGATGTAGTGGCGCTACGCTGAGGCTTTTTAAACCTGTGTACTCGGGAAAACGCAAGGTATTTAAATCAGCTTATATTAGAGCGTGTTTGAAAATTCATTCCCATCATATGTATGCCGCACTTTGCAGGAGATTTGGCCCTTATTCGGTTAGCGTAGCCCACTACGCCTCCCTTATTCGGTCCAAATCTCCTACAAATTGTGGCGCATAGCTGACGGAAAGCAATTTTCAAACATGCTTTAGCAGAAAACAGCATGCAGGACGTGAAGAACGCGACAGCGGTTTATAGATCTTCTGCCTTATAGGCCGTATATCCATCGTAATCATAACTGTAATCGATGCCCATTATGTAGACATCCCGATCCTTTATCCGGTCGGTTAATGCATGCCGAAATAAATATTTTATCTCAATATCTTTAATAGGACTTCGCTCCATAGCAAGGAGATAATCATCCTTATCGATCCTACTCCAATCGATCACCAGATTCAGCTGGCTGTTCAGCATCAAATCCAGCCAAATCCGCATACTCCGCCCATTCCCTGTCTGGAAAGGATGGGCGATATTCATTTCTACATACTTTTCAATGATCTGATTCAGGGATGTCTGAGGCATCAATTCGATGTGTTTTAAGGCGTCGTTTAGATAGAGCACTGGAACAAACCGGAAGCTTCCTTTTGAACGATTTATCGCTCTGACATTTCCGGCAAAATCGTAGATTTCCTGAAAAAGATATCGGTGGATGCAAAGAAGGCTGTCTAAGGTTCCAGGCTGTAAGGTATGCAAATAACCACTTTCGAAAAGCAGCAGAGCCTTTTTCTTACTTATTTTTTCTTCCATCTGGGCTAATTCTGCGGAATTCGTCAAGCCGAGTTTATTATCAAGCATAATTCGGTTCCTTCCTTTTTTCATCTCTTGTATCTGTTTTTACTCTTTTTTATATTCTCATATGTTGTATCTATTTTCATCTTTCGCATCTGTTTTCATACTTTTTTCAGCTTTTCGATTGGTTTCACTATAACATACATTCTTTTGGCGGGCAAGCACTATCCATTTATAAATATTGGGTACTTTGAACATTAGGTGCTCTGAACCTTAGGGATTGTGGGGCAAATGCTATGCAGGATATTCTTTGTCAACAGTGAACTATCTGGAAACCTGTCGCCGATGCATTATATTTGCCACAATCATAGGATTCTGTTCGAGAGCTTCTGAGGATGATTTTGAGACGACAAAATGGAAGAAATAGGAAATGAAGATAATTAAAAATCTTGCAGAATTTTCGTAGATTTATCCAATCTGCGAAAGAAAAAATAGAAGGTTTTTCTGCCTGATATAATTGTATCGACGTAATTCTACCACATGTTCCGGAGAATTGCTACTTATTTTTTTGATTTTTTTTGCGAATTTAAGGTATTTCAGCGTGAAAATGGAAGCAGATCGGGCTTTTGGGGTCAGATTTGTGGTCAAAATCATAAGAAAATTTTATTCATTCTGCTAGGAAAGTGCGTCCGATCGAACCAAAACCTTCCGGAGGAATGTGCGCTACGGGTATAAAGGAAATGGCTGCTGCCGTAAACCCACTTCGGCGAGAGTGTGCGTCAAGGCGCACACTTTTTATTTAAATTCATGGTCAAATTTATGGTCAAATTCGTGGTCAATAGATAAGGATATTATAAACGTCCTTATTTGTTGACTTTTTTTGTGATTTTCGCAGATTGGATAAATCTACGAAAATATCAGATTAATAAAATTTGAATGCAATATAGAGAAAGTATATAATTTAAAAGCAATATTATTCTAAAAAATATGTATCTATATGTACTATTATCAGATAATATAGCAACTCTATAGCCGAAAGTGGGTTGATTATATATGGAAATAAGAAAAGATATATTAAATTTAATCGAAGATTTCATCCATGCACAGGTAATAAAACGAGGCCTGGATGAACGAACAGTAAAAGCATACAGACTGGATTTGCAGCTCTTCCATACTTGGGCAGAAGAAAATGGAGGGGAGGGCGGCCTGGAGGATCAGATGAATGCTTATCTGGAATATCTCATAGAAGAAAAGGGGCTTCGCTTTTCCACAACTTGCAGGAAGCAGCAGGTATTTCGCTATTATCTGTCCTATCTCCGGGGGAAGGGCCTGGTGCAGGGAGATAAGCAGCTGAAGCCGATCAAGCGGGTGGAAAGAGATGCGGAGGATACCCAGCTTACCAAAAGAGAAGTGGATGCATTTTTTCATGCCATTGACCAGGAATATGCGGAGCTGGACAGTGAATTCCGGAAACGGGTCTGCCTGCGGGACCAGATTATGATGGAATTGCTTTTTTATCATGGAATCGAGATTAGCGAATTGCTGCGGCTGGAAATCTCGGATTACAACCGGAAAACGGCAGTGCTTAAGATACGAAGGAAAAAGCAGAGGGATCGATCGGTATATCTCTTTTCACGGAATCTGCAGGAACAAATGGTCCGATGGCTGTCGGAGCATGAATATTTTGAACATGAGGAGATTTATTGCAATCGGATGTTTCTGTCAAAGCTGGGGAAGCCGATTTCTATGAAAATGGTGATTAATATTTTTGAGAAGTATCGGGTGATGGCGGGGATTGAGAAGGGGTGCACGCCTAAGGATTTGAAAAATGGGTTGGGGAGATATGCGGAGGAAATGGTTTGGGAGATGGGGTAGGGATGTAGGTAATAGTAGAGAATAAACATCAATGAATATGCAAAGGTAATTAAGATGATTAATGATATTGAGATAAAGCTGGATATAGACTACATGCTTAAAAGAGGTATAGAATGGTTTGACTAGAAAAATGTTATATCGGTTCTATTGATTTGTATTTTGATTTCAAATTGGAAGCCCTTGAGGAATTGATAATATGGAAAAGAAAAGAATCCTGATGATTTGCGAGGCCTTTGGTGGTGGTGTTTTTACTTATGTGTCCCAGCTCTGCAATGACATGGTAGACGAGTTTGATGTATATCTAGCATACTCAATAAGGCCGCAGACGCCAAAAAATTATAAAGAGTTTTTTGATTCAAGGATACATCTCATTCAAACTAAATATCTTTCAACAAAAACGTTAGCTAGCATTTCCAATAGCATGAAATGCATAAGGGAACTACGTGAAATTGAGAATAGAGTTAAACCGTTAGTGATCCACCTGCATTCATCTATAGCGGGAGGATTCGGGCGCCTTGCATTTAAAGGGAAGAGCAATATGGTAGTTTATACTCCCCATGGATATGCTCATATCCTCATGGGGCCAGGTATGAAAAGTGTTATGTATAAGTTGACAGAGACAGTTCTTGGAAAAATTTCTAACGCTATTACCTTGACTTGCTGTGAGAGTGAGGATGAAATAGCAAAGGTGTTTTGTAAGAAAACAGCATATATTGAGACCGGTGTGAATTTGGATGATCTTTCTGCTTCATTAGATGGCGTAGTTCCATTCAAAAATGAAAGGTTTACAGTATTTACGCTTGGCAGGGCTTGTATTCAGAAGCAGCCAAAACTCTTTAATGAAATAGCAAAACTTGTACCAGAAGCACGATTTATATGGATTGGTAATGGGGAATTGGAAGGTGAATTAAATGCTCCAAACATAGAAGTTACTGGATGGAAACCTCGCAAAGAAGCCCTTGCTATGGCTAAAGGTGCTGACGCATTTATTCTATGCTCATTGGGTGAAGCAATTGCCATGAGCCTTATTGAAAATATGTTTATGAAAAATTTAATTTTGGTCAGTAATGTAATGGGTAACAAAAGTGTTATTAAAGATGGTGTGAATGGTTATGTTTGTGAGACTGCGGAAGAATATGCAGAAAAGATAAAGGCTTGTATGGCTTTTTTTCCTACAAATCTTCCAGAAAGGGCATATCAGGATGTTTTAACCATCTATAACACAAAGGTTATGAAGAAAAAGTATCAAAAATTTTATGGTGCTCTTTCAGAAACTTGGGGGTATTACAAATGATATTCAAATGAGTTGCTTGTTACTTGCCCTAGGAGGATATTACTTCGTAGAGGCGGTGGCAACATGAAAAAAATTGTGTTTATCGTTGAAGCAATGGGCGGAGATATGTTTACATACATTGTTGATCTAACGAATGAACTTGCTGATTCTTATGAGATTTATGTGGCAAATTCAATAAGAAAACAGCCCCAGACAATTTTAAAAAGTATTTTGATAAAAGAATATATTTGATTGAGATTAAGAATTTTACTCGTTCCATTTATCTAAGAAAAGATATGCGGGAATTTTTCGAAATTAGAAGAATGGCTCGATATGTTAGAACTGATGTAATTCATTTACATGAGGACTGCGGAAGCACAAAGTGCGGAGTAATCCGGTATCAAAGGGGTCAAAAAAACTTTTGATCCCAGCATCTTTACATTCGTCTAAGGCAGATGAGATTGGGTGAGTAGTATTTGCACCAAAAAAGATTTCTCTTTTCTATACCCCACACGGATACAGTTTTTTAATACAAAATATACTCTTAAAAGAGAGCAATCTTTTGTGGAAAATTAAATTGTACAACAATTAGTTGCAGTGGGGGAGAACATAAGGTGTTGAAAAACTTAATAAAAGAGCAGTATGTGTCAACGATGTATTAACATAACAGAGCTAAAAAAATATGTTGATGAGGTGAAAGAAAAGTCTCTTCCTTTTACTGTATTTACTATGGGACGAATCTGTTATCAGAAGGGATCGGTAAAGTTCAATGAAATAGCAGAAGCTATATCAGATATTAAATTCATCTGGATTGGTTACAGTGAGATACGAGATATACTAAAATCTCCTAATATTGAAATTACAGAATGGATGGGGCGTAAAAAAATTTTTGCTTATGCTATCAATGCGGATGTATTTGTACTGGCTTCTTTATGGGAGGGATTACCCGTATCCCTCCTTGAAGCTATGTACATGAAAAAAACGTGTATGGTTTCAGATGTAATTGGGAATAAAGATGTTATTTTAAATGGTAAAAATAGATTTATTTGTAAAAGAACTGAAGATATTATAAATACATATAATACTTGTGCGATGGGTTAGAAATGTAGCGAAATTTATATGACCTCAAGTTGGATGTGATTTACAAGAAAAGTAGCCTGGGGGCTTTGGATATAGGTGAGCTATGGAGAGGAAAAGAATATGATGACAAAGCTTGTTAATCTGACATACAAATATTCCATACTGGGAGTATTTATAAGACTAGTATCTTATATTTCTCTGCAAATGATAAATATATGGTATGAAATTACAGCAAGCCTACGGAAAAACAAAATTGGTCGAAGTAAGTATAGAGAATTATTAGATCTAGAAGATAAGTATAAGGGAAAAAGATGCTTTGTAATTTGCACTGGACCAAGTTTGACAATTGAGGATCTTGAAAAGTTGAAAGATGAATATACATTTGGTATGAATTCTCTTTGTTTATGGAAGGAGAAATCTTCTTTTAGACCAAAATTTTTTGGATGTTGCGACTTGGGAGTTTATAGAAAGTTAAAATATCAAATTATAGATTATTGCTCTAATAGAACAGAGATATTTGTTTCAGATCGGTTGGCAAGACAAGATACTGTAGATAAAAATTGGCATATAGTCCCTTTAAATGTTGCATACCATGCATATAGCAGATGGTTTAAAGAAAATTTTTGGTGTAAATTTAGGCCGAATGCATATGTTGGTGTGTACGACATGCACAGCGTGACTCATTTTTTAATTCAAATTGCTGTATACATGGGATTTACAGAAATATATCTTCTTGGAGCAGATACCAACCAGGTCTTAGGAAAAAAAGTTCATTTTCAGGATTATGGGGTTCCGGATACTACCATAGGTACCGCGCGAGAACGAAATATTTGCGGATATGAGGAAATTAAGAAACATATGAATGAATATGGATTTAAGGTCTATAATGCAACACGTGGTGGAATGCTAGAAGTGTTTGAACGGGTGGATCTGGATGAAATTATAACAAATTAATTTGGAGCATGAATAAATATGGGGAAGTTGTACATTAACTTAAAAAGATTGAAAATAGAGTTCCTCATTCTTATACTATATATACCATTTTTTAAACCTGGATATTTTTCTCAAATTCAGATCATTGATACTTTATACATGATCTTATATATTTTTTCCCTTTTTTGCACTCTTGCTATGGTTCTTAATAGGATTATCAGAAATGGATATGGTATAAATTCATCTAATCTGTTTGCTACGACATATTCAATTGTGCTGGTGCTTTCATCGTTGATAAACGATGTAGAAGTAATTCGAGCAATAAATGAAAGTGTCAGAGTCATAGGTGTATTTCTTCTTACAGATATGATAATAAGAAGATATACAAAGACTTTTTTGAATGTTATTTCAAGACTGTTTGTTGTTCTTTCATTAATTAATATTGTACTGATGCTGATCTATCCAGATGGAATGTATTTAAATATCCAAAAAGAAATAGTAAGAGATAACCTGTATGGTGCATGGTACTCAAACAACGATTTTCTTGGATTCCAAAATAACCATATTTTTTATTATATACCAGCTATCTTATTTACTTATATAAAGGAGAAATTATCCGGAAATGAAAGAAAGAATAACTATATTTGTATGAGTTTAATTTGTTATGGGGCTGTTATTTACAGATTCAAAGCTGGGACGATAATAAGTATGACTATATTTTTAGGTCTACTGATACTAACATCTGAAAGGAGTATGTGTATATTTCTGAATGCATTAAGTTATTTGGTTGCAAATATTGTGCTATTTGTTTCTATCGTTATGCTGAGGATTCAGAGAATTTTTAGTTGGCTGATTGTGAAAATTCTTCATAAAGATCTGACCTTAACGAATAGGACGGGTATTTGGGATGAAGCATTAAACTCCATTAAAAAAAATTTATTACTTGGTTGTGGGTATGAAAATGCAAAGGTAGTTGTTGCTAAACTTGGTTATAATAGTACACATTCTCATTATTTATGGGTATTGTATCGTGGTGGAATTTTGCAACTTGCTATTTTTATTTGGTATCTGGTTAAAATTTCTAAAGATATGTTCAGAGCGAGGAGAAATAGAATTGTTCAAGCGACTGCCTGTGCAGTATGTGCGATTTTAATCGCTTGGCAGACAGAAGCTATTACATCAGCAACGATTTTCTTTATCTTAGCATTTGCATATCATGCACCTAGGATTGAGTGGGAGGTGACATGTAATGAAAGTTGCAGTAGTGATTAATGACTTAATGGTTAGAGGGGGAACTCATAAGCAAGTACTTCGACTGTGTGAATACTTGAGAGATAAAAATATTGATTATCAAGTGTTTACAAAAGATTATGATGCAACAAAAACGTATCCGGATTTTTTGAATCATCCAATTACGGTACTCGACAGAGTAACGAAGGGACTGAATGAAAAATCTATCAATAAAATACAGGAACTGATGAGAAAATTTAAAGAAGATAAGGCACTTCTGGAATTGATACCTGATGATATTGATATTGTTAATATACATGATAATGGCATTGTATGGTTAATGCTTTGGAGTAAAACAAAGAAGTTTGCTAAAGTAGTGTGGCAGATTAATGATCTTCCAGTCTGCTTTAGAGTGTGGGAATCTAAAGCAATTATAAACTCCTTATACTGCAAACTTTTAAGAATAGTTTATCGGAATATAGTAAAAAGAGTTGATGCTATTACTGTTAATGTAACAAAAAATAAAGACCGCGTTATTGAGTATTTACATCAGAATGCCTACGTATTTTGGTGTGGTGTCGACCTTAATAAGAAGCTTGAGAGGCACCATTTTCCTAAAAAAAGAAAGATTTACCATATACTATCAACAGGAGTTTTCTTTGAAAGAAGAAATTATCTTACTTTGATTGATGTTATACAAGAGTTAAGGACACGTAATATTGCTGTTCAGTTAGACATAATTGGATCAACAGAATTAGATAAGCAATATGCAAAGAAAGTTTATAAGCATATTCAAGAGTTAAAACTTGAGTATTTAGTTACAATTTGGGGACAAGTAGATGAACAAAAATATAATGAACTTTATAATCAAGCGGATTTGTTCGTATTCATAAATGTGAATCAAAGTTGGGGATTAGCTGTGTTTGAAGCGATGAGTTGCGGACTGCCTACCATTGTATCAAATAGCGTTGGTGCAATTGAGTTACTAAATGACAGAGAAGATTCAATCATTGTTGACCCTATGGATGTGAATCAGATCAGCAATGTAGTTCAATCCTTGCTTTCAGACGAGGAGATGTATGAGTACATTTCGAATAATGCATATATAGCAGTTAAGGAATACACTTGGGATAATTTGTATAGTTCAAAAATGTTAAGACTGTTTGAATTCTTATTGAAAAAAGGATAGATGGCCTTGCAGATAAGTACATTTTAGTGACTTAAGGACAGAAAAGATGGTAGATTGGAGAAACAATTATGAAATACTTAATTTTAGGAGCTGGCCCAGCAGGACTTACGGTTGCTAATAAACTGCAGCAAGCAGGAATTACAGATTTTTTAGTCTTGGAAAGAGAAGAAACTGCGGGAGGTCTTTGCAGATCAGTAGATGTGGATGGTTCGCCATTTGATATCGGAGGTGGACATTTTCTGGATGTCAGAAGACCAAAAGTTAATGAATTTCTTTTTCAGTTTATGCCAGAAGATGAGTGGGATAGACATATTCGCGATAGTAAAATTGTGATTAATGGGAATACAATTAGTTATCCCATCGAATCTAATATTTGGCAGATGAATCTGGAAGATCAGGTAGAATACCTGAAATCAATAGCTATAGCAGGATGTAATATCGGTACTCCAATACCAAAAACTTTTGTAGACTGGATTTATTGGAAATTGGGCTCAAAGGTGGCTGAAGAATATATGATTCCATATAACCAGAAGATGTTTAGTAAAGAACTAAATCAGCTTGGAACATATTGGCTGGAGAAACTTCCGAATGTCAGTTTTGAGGAGACGCTGCTTTCCTGCCTTACTAAAAAAGCGCATGGTATGCAGCCAGGACATACAGAATTTTATTATCCAAAGAAATATGGATATGGAAAGCTGTGGATTCGGATGGCGGATGCAATTAAAAACAACATCGAATATAATAAGTCTGTAAAGGGAATTGATTTTATTACAAAAACGGTCACCACATCTCATGGTGAAAAGTATACTGCCGAAATGATTATCACAACAATACCGTGGATGGAGTTTGATGAAATAGTCGGGATGCCAGAAAGTGTGAAAGAAAGTATTGGAGAATTGAAATTTAGTTCTATTCAGACAGAATATTTTCCGTATCATCTAGATACGCAAAGCCAATGGATCTATTATCCGGATCTTCAGTTGTCTTATCATAGGATACTTGTTCGTCATAATTTTTGCCATAACAGTAAAGGTTATTGGACAGAAACAAATAGTGAAAGAGTGAGCATAGAAGAACCAAGTGGTAACTTCAAGTATATGAACCAGTATGCATATCCATTGAATACAATTAAGAAACCGGAAATAATGAAGAACTTGTTAAGCTGGAGTAAAGAACAGGGAGTAATAGGACTTGGTCGCTGGGGTGAACATCAGCATTACAATTCTGATGTAACAGTTGATTTAGCAATGAAATTTGCAGAGCAGATTGTGAGTTCATGAAAGGGTACTTCATTTGGCAATAGAAAATAAAAAATCGATCCAGTTAAATATGTTTCTGAACATGTTACGAGGACTTTTAGGTGCAATATTTCCTTTAATCACATTTCCATATGTTACACGGGCACTAGGTGTAGATGGTATTGGTATGTTCAATTTTGCTAATTCAGTTGTTAGCTATTTTGTGCTGATTGCAGGTCTTGGCATCAATACATATGCAATTCGAGAAGGCGCCTCTTTAAGAGAAGACAGAGAAAAATTAGAAAGATTTTTTGCGGAGATATTCACAATTAGTGTTATATCATCTGTAATATCATATGTCTTGCTATTTCTTGCAGTAGCGATAATACCGCAATTACATAATTATAGAGCTTTAATTCTTATGCTTTCGTGCCAAATAGCATTTAAGACGATAGGTGTTGAGTGGCTATATACGATTTATGAAGAATATGCATATATAACTGTTCGAACTATAATATGCCAGTTTTTGTCTTTAATTTTAATATTTCTTTTTGTGCGTAAGTCTACTGACGTTGTTATGTATGCGGTTGCTACTGTGATGGCGACAGTTGGAGTAAATTTATTCAACTTTATCCATGCGAAAAGGTATTGTAGAATTTCATTAACAAAAATTGTAAATTTTAAGAAGCATCTTGGACCGGTATTTATACTTTTTGCAACAGCTGCAACGGTAACTATTTATGTAAATTCTGATAGTACGATTTTGGGATTGATTTGTAGCGATCATGAGGTCGGAATTTATTCTGTATCTGTTAAGATATATACATTATTAAAAACGGTTCTCTCTTCAGCAATAGTTGTGTCTATTCCTCGAATGTCGAAGTATGCTAGTGAAGGTAGGGCAAACGATTTTGCAAAACTTGGAAGTAAAATCTATAAGACTTTTATAACATTTATCTTTCCATCAATTTTTGGAATAATTGTTTTAAGAAAACCAATAGTCTTGTTTTTGTCAGGATCAGATTACATAACAGCTACTTCATCATTAATTATACTGTGTATTGCATTATTCTTTTGCTTGGGAGCCGGCTTTTGGAGTCAGGCAGTAATGATTCCGTTAAATATGGAAAATAAAGTATTCTTTATTACAGGGACGAGTGCAATTTTAAATATAGGATTAAATATTATATTGATACCACTTTGGAAAGAAAATGCTGCAGCTTTTACGACAGTTATTTCTGAAGGAATCGTTTTTGCATATTGCTGGTATCAAATTCGTGGGAAAGTTGACATGAAAGGAAGTCTTCCCGTATTTTTAAAGGCATTTCTTGGATCCGTACCTATGATAATAATTGCTTATTTAGTTAAAACCTATTTTATAAACATTTTTGCTATATTAGTTCTAACAATTTTCTCATGTATTATAGAATATGGAGTTATTGAGTTTTTACTAAAAAATGAAATTGTAGTAGAATATACAACTTCAATTTTAAAAAGCATAAATAGAAATTTTAAGGTGAAATAGAATGAATATTGATGGATTAAAAAAGGCTGTAAAAAGCAATCCGCGGTTAGAATGTTTTTATATGTGCATGAAAAGCATAAAAGACAAAGAGATAGCCAAAGAGATGGTGGGTACAAAGAGAAGTCCAAATAATTTGATTGTAAGAACATTTGGGCAAGAAAATGCAGATAAGTTTATTTATTATATTTTATTGGATGAAAGTGCTAGATTCAATGGCTTTTGTTCACTTTATAGACTTGTACTAATGCATTTAGCCTATGCTGAAAGTATGATGCTGACACCTGTTGTGTGCTTTGGAAAAAACACATTGTATTTTGAATCATCTTTCGAAGGTAGCACTAACGCATTTGAATATTTTTTTGAACCTGTTTCTAATATTCCTTATGAAACAGTTCTATGTAGCAAACGTGTTATTCTGGCAAAGGGGGCAGATGCTGGGGCATTTGGAACAACTGAGGCGTACGCTGTTCCGCAAGAAGAGATAAATTTTTTGGCACCTTATCTTAAAAAATATATTCATTTAAAGAATGAAATAAAAGCATTATTTTGTAGTGATTTACAAAATATAATTGCTGGGAATGCTACTTTGGGTGTTCATGTTCGTGCGACGGATTTTAACAAAGGATATAACAGGCATCCGCACGTGGTTAGCCCTGAGGAGTATCTCGAAAAAACCTCACAAATTTTTGAAAAAAATGAATATAAGAAAGTTTTTCTTGCCACAGATGATGAATTTGTCGTACATCTATTTAAAGAACGATTCGGAAATAATTTGTTGTATTTCCCTGACACATATAGATCCCAAAATGGTGAAGCTATACATTATGGAAAGATACAGGAAAGTCGAAAGTATCATAAATTCATGTTAGGATTGGAAATTATTAAGGACTTTTATACATTAGGATATTGTGCAGGTTTGATTGCTGGGAATTCTAATGTGAGCATGTGCTCAAGAATCATAAAGAAAAGTTTAGGAGAAGAATATAAGACTCTTGAGATAATAGATAAGGGTATAAATCACAATATGCATGAAACAAGAGGCAAATTCAATTCAATGCTAAAAAATAAATAAGGAGAATGTATGAAAATAGTATCATTTATTCCAATAAAACTTAATAACCAAAGGCTTCCAGGGAAAAATACAATGATCCTTAATAAGCGCCCTATGTGCGACTATTTGTTTGAGACTATCAGCAAGATAGAAACAATCGATGAGAAGTATATTTACTGCTCTGATGAAACCATCAAACCATACATTACTCCGTATGAAAACAAAGGGTTGAAATTCCTCAAGCGAACTCCTTATCTTGATGGTTTTCAGGTTAAAGGACTTGAGATTGTAGATTGTTTTGTGAAGGATGTGGAGGCCGATATTTATGTTCTTACACATGTCACACAGCCGTTTACAAAAGCTGAATCTATAAAGAATGCCCTGGAGAAGGTAGTATCAGGTGAATACGATTCTGCATTCTCTGCAGTAAAACTTCAAGATTATATGTGGATGGAAGGAAGGCCTTTTAATTATGATATGAAAAACATTGTCCGGACACAGGACCTTGCTCCTATCTATATGGAGACTGGCGCATTCTTTATTTTTCGAAAAGAAGTGTTTACTGAACTCGGTCAACGCATCGGAAATAAGCCTTATATATATGAAATTGACCAATTTGAGGCGGTTGACGTTGACACAGCTGAAGACTTTGAATTTGCCAAAACTGTAGCTGAATATTTGGAACAGAAGGAGGATACGCGGTAATATATGAAAAACGTGCGCGTACTTGACTGTACATTACGAGATGGAGGACGTATCATAAACTGCGCTTTTCCAGATCAGGAAATTAGAGAAATAACAAGTCGACTTACCAATGCTAAGATTGATATTGTTGAGGTTGGGTTCCTGAGGGATCATAGAAAAGTAGACTATAGAGGAAATAGCACTTTTTTTACGGATGTTGACCAAATTAGACCATTCATAGAACGTGAGAGGAAGAACACAATTTACGCAGCCTTTATTGATTATGGCTTGTGTGATATTGATTCGCTTAGACCTTATGATGGAACCTCTATCGATGCTGTAAGGTTTGGTTTTACGAAAAAGAACTATGATGAAACTTATGATGATGTTGTAAGATGGGCGAATATAATTAAAGAACGGGGTTATAAGCTGTTCATACAGGGGGTAAACACGTTAAACTATTCTGACCTTGAATTACTTAATATAGTTCAGATGATTAATACAATTCATCCTTATAGCTTTGGAATTGTAGATACATATGGTGCAATGTATATGGATGATGTGGAGCGACTGTATAGATTGATAGATCATAACATGCTTCCAGACATTTGTATCAATTTTCATTCTCATAATAATTATCAGTTGTCATTTGCTTTTGCGCAGCAGGTAGTAAAGCTTAGCAGTACAAGCAATCGTCAAATAATTATTGATGGAACCCTTGGCGGTATAGGCAAAGTTGCAGGAAATCTTAATACAGAACTTATTGTAGATTTTCTTGTACGGAAGAAGCACTATGATTATGAGTTTGAGGACATCTTGGATATGATTGATGATCATATCTACAAGTATACGTTGGAACATAAGTGGGGTTATTCAACGGCTGCTATGATGGCAGGAATATATAAATCACATCCTAACAATATTATATATCTAACAGAAAAGTACAGATTTGATACAAAAGATATTGGAAAAATTCTTTCCATGATCGATCCAGTAACTCGACAGAGATACGATTACGATAATATAGAACGTCTTTATACAGAATATGTGGCGGATAAGATTGATGACCATAAATCAGTTGAGAAGCTAAAGGAAATATTTGGAGATAAAGAGATTCTTATTATGGTTCCGGGAAACACTCTTAATTCACATCGTGAAATTATTGATTGCTATATTGCCGAGAAAAAACCTATAGTCATTAGTGTAAACTTCATTGCTGATGAATCTTCGGCATATGCATTTTTTGGAAATCAAAAGAGATATGCAAGGCTTTCGAAAAAGAGAAAGGGGCGTAAGGTAATTATTTCTTCAAACATTAAATCAAATGCAGAAGATGATGTGATAGTAAATTATCATAGCCTTATTAACCGTGGTTATAAGTATTTTGAGAATTCGACTATTATGCTCCTTAATCTTCTGAAAAGAGTTAGCCCAAGTAAGATTACCTTTGCAGGATTCGACGGATTTAGTGAAGATGCTGAGAGGAATTATTGTGATAGTTCATTCCAAAACGAGAGGCATATCGGAGAGTTTAATACGCTGAATAAAGAGGTTAAAGCAATGTATAATGAAATAGTAGAAACAATGTCTCCTGGTTGCAAGTTTGAATTTATTACTCCAAGCAAAATCGGAAGATAGGGACAGAAACTTTGTAAGATAATTTAATAAAACACTATTTTCTCTATTTTTGAAATAGCAGAGACAGTGCGAAAAAATTGACTGTCAAAGTGATAAAGGATAAGTAATGAAGAATAATATTAAATATCTTGTGATGGATGTTGATGGAACACTAACTGATGGGAAAATTTATATGGGCAATGATGGGGAAGTAATGAAAGCCTTCAATATTAAAGATGGCTGTGGAATTCATGATATTGCTGTTCCTAACCATATAATTCCTGTGATCATTACTGGACGTAGATCCGATATTGTAACTAATCGGTGTAAAGAAATCGATATAGATGAAGTATATCAAGGGGTTACAAATAAAATTGAAAAGCTTTGTGAAATCACAAAGGATTTTTCAGAGATTGCCTACATTGGTGATGATATCAATGACCTTTCTTGTATGTGTATGCTTAAAAAGGATGGAGGAATTGTTGGATGTCCAGCCGATGCTGCAAATCAAATAAAGGATGTAGCAGATTTTATAAGCACTAAAAATGGTGGGGATGGAGCTGTAAGAGAATTCATAGAGTGGCTAATTGAGTAAGTCCTGAAGTAAAAAAGATTTGTTGAAAAGGGCATACGCAGCGTAATTCTTTTAAGTATCTATAAAGGAGTAAATTTAAAATATGTATAAAGTATAAGTTTGTCAATTATTGAATACTCACGATAAATGACATACAAAATTGCCCAAGATTACATGATTAACGCCAAAAGATCTTCCAAAGGAAATGGATGGTGTCTATATTGATAAATGAAGGCAATCGGTTCTTCCTGAAACTTACTTTGAAAGAAAGCATACCCAGCTTAAAACATTGCTTTTTCACCAGCCCCTATGAGCATAGCAAATGGACCAGAGGCATTAGCATCCAGTACCACCGGCTCCCTTGAGAGAAATGGAGCTGGCACTGGCTAAACGCCAGTTTTCCTTTGAGCTGGAGGATAGATACCTCCACATCCCAGCACACTAAGTAGGCATAATTTCTTGACGATGTCCTGCACATTCTGAATTTTGAATTTTAATACAACATCAGATCATTTGCAAAGATAAGCCTGCTGCCCGTCACGATAAGCAGGTGTCATGATGAGGCACAGGCGTTATATAATGTAAGGAAGGAAAGAGATATTGAAATTGTCGAGAATACAATAGAAGACAGTGCATCTATAGAAAAATTATCAGATATACGGGTTTCACAAAAATTCTAACTGCTGCAAGGGCGGTCATAGATGCGCTGACGGTGCCGCTCTGCTTTTACACTCAGCCCGATAAACTGGAAGCTATAGTTTTCTGTTCTTTTCCATTATATAATTTGTAAGAAAAACTCCTTGTCGTTCTACTGATGGTTCTTTCATAACGCGAAATCCTCCCTTTATGAAAAAAGGTTTTGCTGTAATAGAAGCATGAGTAACAATACTTCCTTGAACCGCTTGCTCTAGCTCATTGCAAATAGCTGTCGCAATCCCTTTTCTTTGATAATTGGCATGAACAAATAAGCGGTCAAGATAGCCTGTTTTGTCTATATCGCCAAAGCCTACAATGGTTCCGCTATCAACTGCAACAACACTAAAATGCTCTTGTAATGACTGGTTCCACTTCTCCAAATCCACTTCACCAGTTGCCCATGCATTTAATTGTTCTTCCGTATAATCTTTTGCATTGACAGTGTGAACTGTATTATAAAACAATTCTGCCAGTTTTTTGCAATCCGACTGCTGATACATTCTGATTTCCACTACTTCGCTCCTCCGATATTTTCACTTTAATAAGCTTTGAATTTACTATTGCAGATCAATATTTATTTCATATGTATCATCAATAAATATAGTGTTTGCATTATACTTTTTGGCAAGTTCTAAGAAATGTGCGTTATCTTCTAAAACGTTTTTTATCGTACACCAATCATCATCTAAACGATTTTCTATGGCATTTTTATATTTCTTTATGTTGTAAAAATGGTTTTTAATATAGCTTTCGCTCATTACAAGGCAGTAGTATCTGATATTATCAAGATATTCCTTTTCGAAATCCTTTTTCCAATCAAAGGGAATATAGATGCCTTCAATAATAAGATTTTGTTTGTTTTCTATGGCAGTTTTAATCATTTCACGAATAATAGGCCACATATAGTCTGTAAGTTGGCTATCATCTTCTGGCGTAAGTTTAGTGTAACCACTACGGATCAAGCCCATTTTCAGATGGTCTATTGAAAAATATGGATATTTATATTGTTCAAGCAGTTTTTGCGCAAGAACTGTTTTCCCAGTGTGTGAAGCACCTGTTATTAAAATAATCATTTATGTGTTTCCTTTCCTGCTAACACAAGTTTATCGGTTTGTTACGGAAAATATATCATATCCAATTATGAAAAGCAATCTGTGTTCTATGTCTGTTTTGGCAGTACAGACCGTCAAGGGACGAGCAGGCTACTGTTCGCAACCCCGCCGGGCTATGCCCGGAAACACGCGTTGCGATGCACACAAAATGGTTATTCTGTCCATTTTGGCGCTGAAACACTCGGGTTCCCTGTGACTTTTACTCACAGGGAACGCCTCGCGGGACGTTACCTGTGAACAGTAACCAGTTTTGTAAGGATAAGCCGACTATTTTCTTCTATAACTTGTAGAAATAAATACAATGTGGTAAAATGGATTACAGCAGAAATTTTGGAGGATCAGGAGAGGCAGACAGGGATGAAATCTATTTTAATTATCGGGATGGGCAGGTTCGGCCAGCATTTATGCCGGAATCTGGCAAGCCTGGACAATGAGATTATGATTGTGGATCAGGAGGAGGAGCGGCTGGAGGAGATGCTTCCTCTGGTGGTAAGCGCTAAGATCGGGGACTGTACGAATGAGACGGTGCTGAGAAGTCTTGGGGTGGCGAATTTTGATATCTGTTTTGTCTGCATCGGGACGAATTTTCAAAGCAGCCTGGAGATCACCAGCTTAATCAAGGAGCTGGGGGCGAAATATGTGGTGAGTAAGGCAAACCGGGACATTCATGCCAAGTTTCTTCTGCGGAACGGGGCGGACGAGGTGATTTATCCGGACCGGGACATCGCGGAGAAGATGGCAGTGCGCTACAGCGCGAATCATGTCTTTGATTATATCGAGCTGACGGATGAGTTCTCCATCTATGAGATCCCGCCGCTGCCGGAATGGACGGGGAAGAGTCTGAAGGATCTGATGCTGCGGAATGTGCACCATATCAGTATCCTGGCAGTGAAACAGCCGGATGGGGGGATGGATATGATGCCCTCGGCGGATTATGTGATCCATGGGGAGGATCATCTGATGGTGATTGGAACTAAGGGGGATATTGATAAGGTGCTGGAGAAGCTTCGATGAGTGAATGGTTTGACGCTCACGGGCAGTGTCCTGCCGGGCTTTCGTGTTCGGTGGTGCGTTCGCAGCCGGGCGCATGCAGGTTCACTGTGAGTGAATGCTACAGCTATGGTTATAGGCCCTGCAGGCCGGATGTGAAGGCTTCGGCATGATAAATACAGCCTTTCTCTGCTTTACGATAGGGTGGAGAAAGGCTATTATGCTGCCATGCTACAAGGTATCCGGCTAGTGTCTTGCGTGTCTTGACTGAATATAATTCGAATGCGCACAATACCTTGCAGGGTAAGGGAGACAGGAATAGAGAGGCAGGAATAGGGAGGTAGAAGGATGAAGCATCCATATAAATTAATTGCTCTTGACATGGACGGGACGCTTTTGATGACAGATAAATCGGTGCATCCGGATACGATCCGGGATATTGAGCTGGCAAGTGAGGCAGGGCTCCATGTGGTATACAGCTCTGGAAGGGCGATACCGGAGTTATTGCCTTATACTTCGCGTCTGAGGACTATGCGGTATGGAATCTGCATGAGCGGTGCAGTGGTGTATGATTTTCAGGAGGAAAGAAGTCTTTTCTGTAAGGTGATTCCCAGGGAACTGGTTCGGCGGATCGTCCAGGCGGCAAGGAAGGATGACGGGATGGTACATTTCCTGACAGAGACGGAGTCTGTGGCCCGCAGAGACCAGGTGACTCATATGGAGGATTTCCATATGGGTGTGTATCAGCCTTTGTTTTTGGAAATTTCCAGGACGGTTACGGATATGCTGGAGGAGGCTGAGCATTATGAGGGCATTCCCAAGGTAAATATTTATTTCCATTCGGTGGAAGCCAGGCAGCAGGCGTATGAGGAGCTGAAGCTTTTGCCGCTCACCTTCGCCTTCGCAGAGGGGGCAAGCCTGGAGATGACGGCCCAGGGGGTGACGAAGGCCTTGGGGCTTTGGGCACTGGTAAAGCATCTGGGGATATCCATGGAGGAAACCCTCGCAGTGGGGGATGCGAATAATGACCGTGCAATCCTTGAGGCGGCCGGTTTTTCTGTGGCTATGGGGAATGCGGACAGGGAGATTCAAGAGCTCTGTGATGCGGTCACAGGAGATAATGATCATAATGGAGCCGGGGAGGCGATCCGCAGGTATGGGATGGGGGCGTTACTGTGAACGGCAAGGCCGTGAAAATGTGAACAGTAACATGGGGGCTTGTGAACCGCATATGGCTTGACTTTCCATCGCCTTTGTGCCAAAATAAGATACGATCTGATTTTGTTTACAGATGGATAGCCCCCATTTGGCTGGGGAACGCATTTTATCATAGAAAGAAGGAATGATGATGACAAAGATTGATGTGATTTCTGGTTTTTTAGGCGCAGGCAAGACTACTTTTATTAAGAAGCTTTTGGAGGAAGCCATTGCCGGGGAGCAGGTGGTTTTGATTGAGAATGAGTTTGGCGAGATTGGGATTGACGGCGGATTTTTGAAGGATGCCGGCATTGAGATCCGGGAGATGAATTCCGGGTGTATCTGCTGTTCTCTGGTGGGGGATTTTGGAGCGTCTCTGGCCGAGGTGATTACCAAGTATCAGCCTCAGCGGGTGATTATAGAGCCGTCGGGGGTGGGCAAGCTTTCGGATGTGATGAAGGCGGTCCGGGATGTGTCAGTAAATCTGGATGTAACGCTGAACAGCTCAGTCACGGTGGTGGATGTGAAGAAATGTAAGCTGTACATGAAGAATTTCGGTGAGTTTTTTAATAATCAGATTGAATATGCGGGGAATATTGTGCTGAGCCGTACCGATATCGCGGATTCTGGGAAGGTGGAGGCGGCTGTGGCCATGATCCGGGAGCATAATCCCAAGGCGACCATTATTACCACCCCTCTGGCCCAGCTTACCGGGCCTCAGCTTTTAGAGATTATCGAGAAGCCGGATACCATGATGGAGGATCTGCTGGCTCAGGTGAAGGAGGAGTATCACGGGCATCACCATCACCATGCTCATGGCGAGGAGTGCGACTGTCATGATCATGAGCATGATGAATCGGCTCATGCCCACGAGCACCACCACGACCACGAAGAGGGGTGTGGCTGTCACGATCATGAGCATGATGAATCGGCTCATGCCCACGAGCACCACCACGAGCACCACCACGACCACGAAGAGGGGTGTGGCTGTCATGATCATGAACATCATGAATCAGATCATGCCCACGATCACCATGACCATAACCACGACCACCACGAGTCCTGCGACTGTCACCAGGATCATGACCACCATGATCACCATCACCACCATCATCACGCGGATGAGGTATTTACCAGCTGGGGAATGGAGACCACAGTTCCCTGCTCCAGGGAGAAGCTGGAGGAGATTCTGGAAAAGCTGGCTGAGTCTACGGCTTATGGAGAGGTACTTCGGGCCAAGGGCATGCTGCCCACAGAGACGGCTGGGGAATGGCTGTACTTTGACCTGGTGCCGGAGCAGTATGAGATTCGGACCGGCCAGCCGGATTATACCGGAAGGGTGTGCGTCATCGGCGCCCGGTTAAAGGAAGAGGAATTAAAGGAAATATTTGGATAGACTTGGATAGGAGCAGATATGGCAGGATATGAATTGGATGATGACATCATACCGGTATTTTTGATTAATGGATTTCTGGAGGCGGGAAAGACTCAGTTTCTCCGGTTTACTATGTCCCAGGATTATTTTCAGACGGACGGGAAAACCCTTCTGATTATCTGCGAGGAGGGGGAGACGGAGTATGATGAGGAATTATTAAAGAAGAGCCGGACCACAGCGGTTTATGTGGAGGATTTAGAGCAGCTGACGCCAGAGTATCTGACGGAGCTGGAGCTTTTGAATAATCCGGAGCGGGTACTGATCGAGTGGAATGGGATGTGGAATCAGGATAGCCTTACACTGCCTGAGGACTGGTCCATTTATCAGCAGATTACCATCATCGACGGCTCTACCTTGAACCTTTATCTGGCGAATATGAAGCCGCTTTTGGGGGCCATGCTGCGCAATTCAGAGCTGGTGATCTGCAACCGGTGTGATGATGTGACCGATGAGATGCTGACCGCTTACCGCCGTACCATCCGCGCCATGTGTCAGAATGGGCAGCTGATCTTAGAGGATCAGGAGGGAGAGATCCAGCAGGAGATGCTGGAGGAGGATCTGCCCTATGACATTCATGGGGATGTGATTCAAATCCAGCCGGAGGACTTCGGCATCTGGTATTTTGACTGTATGGATGTGCCGGAGCGGTATGAGGGAAAGACGGTGGAATTCACCGGGATGGTGTTAAAGTCGCCGGAGTTTCCGAAGAATTACTTTGTCCCCGGCCGTATGGCCATGACCTGCTGTGAGGCGGATATGACCTTTATCGGCTATGTGTGCAAGGCCAGGGAGGCGAAAAATCTGGAGACAAAGCAGTGGGTTCATGTGAAGGCGGAGATCGCATATGAGTATTGGCAGGACTACGGGGAAAAGGGACCGGTCCTGTATGCCAAGAGCGTGGAGCCGGCAGAGGAAATCCGGGGATATGTGCAGTTCTAAAAAGGCTGCGGTTCACAGGCAGCGTCCCGCAGCGTGCTGCCGGGCACAATGGTGTGGACCGTGACCAGAAAACTCTGACATCATTCCATCGGTTTAAACTGGCGAAAAGAGGAAAGAATATCTATGCTGGATCTCGTTTGCGGATCCGCTGACGGAAAGAAGTACGATTCGAGGGACTAGAGATGGATGAGAGAAAATATGAGGAGATTATCAACCGGCGGCGCCAGCGGCTGATGGAAGAGCGGCGCAGGCGTCAGCGCAGAGTGGCGATTACATATATCGTGATCCTGACGCTGGTTATATCGGCATCAATCCTGGCATTTGGATATTGGAAAAAACGAAGTGCTGGATCTGAGGCCGGTTCAGAAATTGGAAATGATATAAAAGATAAGCCGGGAATTGTGGAATGGGTGAAGGGCTTATTCGCGAAGGAAGAGGTAACAGAAACGGAGCCGGTTTCGGAGCCTTTGGAAACAGAAACTGTGGAGGAGCCCTCGATCTCTTTGTCCTCGGGAGCCGGGGAGGGAGATGAGGGGGATGGATCCTCCGTGGAGCTTGTAGACCTCACCACGCCTGAGGGCAGGCAAAAGGATCTTCTCCGCCGGGCGGAGCGGCTGGCGGCTGGCTATGATTATGACGGCGCCATCGCTCTTTTGCAGGAAGATGAGGAATTTTCCGGCTCTGAGGAGGTGGCGGCTGCCATCGCTGGCTTTGAGGAGACGAAGGCAGGGCTGATCGAGCAGGACATTAAAAAGATTCCTCATGTCTTCTTCCATTCCCTTGTGATGGATCCGGCAAAGGCTTTTGACGGGGACGATCGGACAAAGGGCTATAACCAGGTAATGACCACAAAAAGCGAGTTTGAGAAAATTCTGCTGGAGATGTATAACCGGGGTTATGTGCTGGTCCGCCTTCATGACATGGCCCACGAGGAGCTTGATGAGAATGGACTGCCAAATATGGTAAAGGGCTCCATCATGCTGCCGGAGGGGAAGAAGCCCTTTGTGATGTCTCAGGATGATGTGTGCTATTATCGCTATATGGATGGGGATGGATTTGCCAGCCGGATCGTCATCGGAGCGGACGGGAAGCCTACCTGCGAGATGAAGCTGGAGGACGGCTCCACGGTGGTGGGCGCCTATGACCTGGTGCCGATCCTGGAGGAATTTATCCAGGAGCACCCGGACTTTTCTTATAAAGGAGCCAGGGCGGTTATCGCTTTTACCGGGTATGAGGGGATTTTAGGCTACCGCACCGCTGCCTCGGACCAGGAGGAAAATCCTAACTACGCAGAAGACTGTCAGAAGGCGGCGGCTGTGGCTCAGTGCCTTCGGGATAATGGCTGGGAGCTGGCTTCCCACAGCTGGGGTCACCGCTATCTGGGCCGGATTGATTTCGATGATTTCCAGGCTGATACAGATAAGTGGGAGGCTCAGGTGGAAACGCTCATCGGCCCCACGGATATTATCCTCTTCCCCTTTGGGGATGACATCGCAGACTGGCATTCCTACACATTGGATAATGAACGGTTTACCTACCTGTATAATGCCGGGTTCCGCTATTTCTGTAATGTGGACGGCAGCCAGACCTGGGTGCAGCTGGGAGGAAATTACCTGCGTCAGGGACGGCTGAATCTGGACGGCTACCGGATGTGGCAGGACATTACCGCGGAGCAGGAGGGCCGGACGCGGCGGCTGGATGAGTTCTTCCGGGCAGAGGATGTCTTCGATCCGGCAAGGCCTACTCCGGTGGAGTGGGATTAAGGTGATGAGGGCAAAGGATTAAGCAGCCAGGTTGGATTTCAGGGCATTTTCCAGGGTATCTGGAAGGGCCATAGGCGGTTCGTCCGGGCTGCCTAAGAGCCACTGGCTGATGAGGCCTTTCCAGTAGTCCAGGAAGGTGGCCTTTTCCACATCGGCGGCAAACAGCACAGGCACCTGGCCCAGCTTTGTTCCATTTAAGGTGTAGCTCAGCCATCCGGCCTGGGATCCGGCTGTGATGGGCGCCTGGGCATATTCCTGAACCACCAGATCCTTTTCAATGGCGGAAAAGTCCTCTCCTGTAAGGCTTAGGTAGGAAAATTCTCCTTCATAGGTCAGGGGGACGGTGTCCGCCTTTCCATTTTTCACCGGGACCTCTGGCAAAGCCGGCATCTGGGTATCCTGATAGATCCGGCAGTTGGCATAGCCATAGTTTAAGAGATTTAAGGCGTCCTGAAAGCGGGCTTTGTAATCGGGAGCAGCCATGATGGAGGCGATGAGCCGGATTCCATCCTTTTCTGCTGTTCCGGCGAAGCAGTATTTGGCCAGGGAGGTGGAGCCGGTTTTCAGGCCGGTGACTGTAAAGTTTGTAGGTGTTTTTAACAGCTTATTCGTATTGGACAGGCCGAATTCCTTAGTGCCCTGCTTGGTCACATGGGTGATGGTATCCATCCAGATGGTGGAATAGTTGTGGATCTGGGGATAATGGTTGATCAGCTCCCGGCTCATCAGGGCGATATCCCTGGCAGTGGTGACATGGGCGGCGGAGTCGGTGAGGCCGCAGCAGTCTTCAAAGTGGGTATTTTCCATCCCCAGGCCGGCGGCCCGCTGGTTCATCATGGCTACGAACTCTGACTCACTGCCGGCGATATATTCAGCCATGGCCACGGAAGCATCATTGCCGGAGGCGATGACGATGCATTTGATCAGTGTTTCCACGGTCTGGACCTCCCCTTCCTCCAAAAATACCTGGGATCCGCCCATGGATTTGGCGTAGGCGCTGGTGGTGACTGAGTCGTCCATACGGATTTTTCCAGATTCTAAGGCATCAAAAATTAATATGAGAGTCATGATTTTCGTAATGCTGGCAGGGCTTCTGGGCTCGTCGGCATTTTTTTCGTATAATACCTGGCCGGTGGAGGCTTCCATCAGAAGGGCAGAGGGGGCGCTGACTGCCGGGCCGCCTGCGGAGCCTTCATCTGTGTTTGCAGGAAGAGCATCTCCGCCTGCATTGGCAGGGAAAGCTTCCTCATTTTCAGCGCCTCCGTCAGCAAAAGTGGCATCGCCGGGCTGGACGGCCAGATCTGGGATGGTGGAGGACAGGCTGGGGGATGTGCTGGAAGCGAAGACGGGGAGCCCAAGAAAGGACTGGAAGGTAATCAGGGTAGCTAAGGTGCAGACAGAAAGTGTTCTGGAAAGAATGGGGAAGAAGGGGGCGGTATGTTTCATAGTTCGCTCCATTAAATAATTCTCCTTCTAGCTTATGCAGGGGAGTGGGAGGAAAATGAATACTTTTCGTCTCCAGCAAAAAGCACATTTTCCCTTTACAAGGTGCCGCTCATCCATGTATAATAGACTGATTGGAAAGAAGGAATATGCATGAAGGAAAAGCTATATACAATGGAAGTGATGGAGGCGCTGGAACAGGATGACGAGTGTCCCTGCTGCCATCTGGAGCGGAAGATAGAGCAGGATACTATCAGCTTTGTGCTGGGCGCCTCTTACATGGAGGATGATATCCGGGCAGCTACGGATCAGGCTGGATTCTGCCGCCATCACACGAAGATGATGTTTGATTATGGAAATTCTCTGGGGAATGCTTGGATTCTGAAAACCAGGATGGAGTATGTGAGAAAGCAGTTTTCGGCTCAGTCCAGGGGAAGGATGACAGCGCCCTCCAGTAAAGGCAGATCTTCCTTCCTTTTTAAGCGGAGAAAGCCGGGAGCAGGGGCTGGGACAGAGGAAAAGGGAGAGAACTGGATGAGGGCTTCGGAGCACACCTGCTATGTGTGCCAAAGATTCGAGGAGACCTATGGGCGGATCCTTAAAACCTTTCTTCATCTGCTCCGGACGGAACCGGAGTTCCTTTCGAAATTACTGGAGTCCAAGGGCTTTTGCCTGCCTCATTTTGGGGATCTTTATGAGGCCTGCGAGAGGGAGCTTTCTCCACAGGAGGCAGAGAAGATACTTCCAGCTCTGCACCAGCTGATGGAGCAAAATCTTAATCGGATTCAGGCGGATATTGACTGGTTTATTGACAAGTTTGATTATCGGAATCAGGATGCGGACTGGAGGACGTCAAAGGATGCAGTGCAAAGGACCATGCAGAAGCTGGTGGGCACGTACCCGGCGGATCCGGTGTTTAAGCAGAAGTAGATAGGCGCAGCCCGGCGCCGGGGCGCCAAGCTTTTATGAATAATAAGGACGGAATTTGCAGATATGACAAGAACTGGGACAGGGGCGGCGGCAGTGATGGCGGCGGCCGGGGTTATGTGTTTTCTCCGGTCGGAGTATGAAAAGAGGCATTTTGTGGTGGAGGAGGTGGAGATTTCCTCGCCGAAGCTGAAGGAGGAGAGGACGCTGGTTTTCATCACAGATGTTCACGATAAGGAATTCGGCCCTGGGAATGCGGCGCTTCTTCAGGCGATCCGCAGGCTCCGGCCGGATGGGATCTTGATCGGAGGGGACTTGATGGTGAGCAAGGGGAAGGGGGATCTGGAGGCATCCCTCCGTCTCTTGGAAGGGCTGGCGGATATGGGGCCGGTTTTTTACGGTCCGGGTAATCATGAGCTGCGCCTGCGCAGGGAGCCTGAGATTTACGGGAACCGGTATGAGGTTTTAGAAAAGCAGGCAAGTAAGCTGGGGATTCCCATGCTCTGGGATCAGAGTGTGCCGTTTGGGGAGATGGATATTACCGGGGTGGATCTTCCCCAGTCTTATTACAGAAAGCTTTTCCTGGAAAAGCCTAAGGCCATGCCGCCGGGATATCTGGAGAGGAAGCTGGGAAGGCCGGATGGAAGCCGGTTCCAGCTGCTTTTGCTCCATTCGCCCATGTATTTTGACCAGTGCAGGGAATGGGGGGCGGATGTAACCCTTTCCGGACATTTCCATGGCGGAACCATCCGGCTTCCCCTGCTGGGCGGTGTGATGACGCCCCAGTATCAGTTTTTCGTCCCCTGGTGTGCAGGGAGCTTTCAGCAGGACGGGAAATGGATGGTGGTGGGGCGGGGGCTTGGAACCCACTCCATTAATATCCGTCTGAATGATAAGCCCCAGCTTCTGGTTCTTCGGCTGAGGCCGGAGGGGCGGAATCTGGACGCAGGCGGCCGGGAGAGAGGTAATTGCCCACACGGGGCAGCTGTCTGCCCGACGGAACGGCTGCGGAATTAAGGTACGAGGAATAAGGTACGAAACAGAGAATGGGAGCATTTGATGGATATTTCATATAAGCTGGAGCATTTCGAAGGCCCTCTGGATTTGCTGCTGCACTTGATTGAGAAGAATAAGGTGAATATTTATGACATCCCCATAGTGGAAATCACCAGGCAGTATCTGGATTATGTGAATCAGATGGATCAGGAGGATTTAAACCTGGTCAGCAGCTTTCTGGTGATGGCAGCCACGCTGCTGGATATAAAGTCCCGGATGCTTCTGCCGAGGGATGAGGAAGGGGAAGAGGAGGAGGCTGACCCGAGAGCAGAGCTGGTGGCGCGGCTTCTGGAATATAAGAAATTCAAATATATTTCCCAGGAGCTGGAGCGGCTGGAGGATTCAGCCGGGATTCACTTTTATAAGGGACCTACCCTGCCGCCGGAGGTGGCAAAGTACGAGCCGCCGGTGGATCTGGATAAGCTTCTGGACGGGCTTACCTTGTCGAAGCTTCAGGCGATTTTCCAGCAGGTGATGAAGCGGAAGGAGGACAAGATCGATCGGGTGCGCAGCTCCTTTGGGACCATCCGGAAGGAGCCGGTGAGCCTGGAGGAACGGATCGGGTCGGTTATGTCCTATGCCAGGGCCCATCGCCGGTTCAGCTTCCGCCAGATCCTGGAGAGTGGGGCGGACCGGCTGGATGTGGTGGTAACATTTCTTGCGATTTTGGAGCTGATGAAGATCGGGAAGATTTACCTGACTCAGGAAAATATCTTTGACGATATGCAGATCGAGACGCTGGAAAAGGAAGGGCAGGAGGAGGAAATCAGCCTGGAGGGCCTGGAGGATACCATTCGTTAGTTATTGTTCAGCAAATCACTGTACCAGGCAGACCAGCGAAACGTAGGGTTATTTAAAGTGGATTATACCAGGACATTTGCAGCAGAGGAAGGATGAATATCATATGGATATGGATCTTAGAGAGCATGCCGATTCAGTAACCGAGGAAGCCGCGCAGGAGGCGGTGGTGGAGGCGGTGCTGTTTACCATGGGGCAGTCGGTGGAGGTGCGCCAATTAGCGGCAGCGCTGGGCACAGATGAGAAAAGCGCCAGGGAGGCGGCCAGGCGGCTTTCGGCTAAGTATAATAAAAGGCGGAAAAAGGGGCTGCAGATCATGGAGCTGGAGGATGCGTTCCAGATGTGCACCAGGCAGGAGTATTACCAGTATCTGATCCGGGTGGCATCGGCCCCCAAGCGGCAGGTACTGACGGAGGTGATGCTGGAGACCTTGTCCATCATAGCCTACCGCCAGCCGGTGACGAAGCTGGAGATCGAGAAGATCCGCGGGGTAAAGTCGGATCACGCGGTGAATAAGCTGATTGAATATAATCTGGTATATGAGGCGGGGCGTCTGGATGCCCCGGGAAGGCCGGCGCTGTTTGCCACCACAGAGGAGTTTCTGCGGCGCTTCGGCATCGGATCCACGGTGGATCTGCCGGAGCTGAATCCGGAGGTGGAGGAAGAGATTAAGTCAGAGGTGGAGCAGGAGCTTTCCATGAAGTTGTCAGAGGAAAAGGAAGAGGAGGAAGAAGATGAAGCGGATCGCCAGATTTTATAAGGTGAGCAGAGAACGATTTATAGAGGATTTTGAGGATGCCTTCGGGGAAGAGGGGAGGAGGGCCGGCTGGAGGGCGGAGGAGATCTATGATCAGCTGAAGCTTCCCTGCCGGGCTACCTCGGGAAGTGCCGGTTATGATTTCTTTCTGCCGGTGCCCATCCGTCTGAATCCGGGGGAATCCGTAAAGATTCCCACCGGAATCCGGGCCCAGATGGGGGAGGAGTGGGTGCTGCAGATTTACCCCAGAAGCGGTCTGGGATTTAAATACCGCCTTCAGATGAATAATACAGTGGGAATTATCGACAGCGATTACTTTTTTTCCGATAATGAAGGGCATATTTTTATTAAGGTGATGAATGACGGACGGGAGGGAAAGACTGTGGAGCTGGCTGCCGGCGCGGCTTTTGCCCAGGGAATCTTCCTGGAGTATGGGATTACGGAGGATGATGATATCAGCAATTCCAGAAACGGCGGCTTCGGAAGCACGGACGCCGGGAGGGAAGGAAAGTAGAGGAAATGGTGAATCGAATCAGAAGCCGGCTGGCAGCGGCAGTGCTGGTGACGGCGGCAGCATTGCTTTTTTATGGCTGCGGACCGAAGGGGCCGGATCGGAATGAGCTGCGCATGTCCGGGATCGGGAAGCTGGAGGCAGGGGACTATGCCGGGGCAGTGGCGGATTTGGATGGTGCGATCCAGGCCTCCAGAGGCCGGGTGGGAGCCTTTGAGATCGATGTATTAAAATACCGGGCGCGGGCAGAGTACCTTTTGGCAGATTATGCCGCAGCTGCCCATACCTATGATGTGCTTCTGGAGGTGGATGGCAAAGACATCTGCTATCTCTATCAGAATGCGGTGATCAAAGCCCTGGCAGGGGATGGAGAAGGAGCCCTTCTTGCATATGAGGAAGCAGTAAAATTAGAAAAGGATGGAAACACAGGGAAGAAGGGGAAGGGAGCGCTGTCTCTGAAGGGAACCGAGTCCGGTGAGGCAGGCGAAGCTATGGGATTTTCACGGCAGGAGGCGCTCCAGGCCGTGGGAGAGGCCTGCGCTCAGGCCGGGCGCCAGGAGGAAGCGGACCGGATCTTTCAGGAGGCAATCGCCGACGGGGCGGCAGGCCCGGATATTTTTAACCGTATGGGGTTAAATTATCTGGAGGAGGGACAGTACACAGAGGCTCTGGAGGCCTTTGAGCAGGCGGTTCAGACAGGCCTGGAGGGAAGCTGGGAGTCGGTTCCCGGGATGCAGGAGGCGATTCAGGAGGCCCGGTTTAACCGGGCGGTGGTTTATGAGTACCAGGGAGAGTATCAGAAGGCGCTCCAGGCATTCCAGGCCTATGTGGCAGAATTTGGCATGGACGATGAGGCAGCGAAGGAGATCACCTTCCTGCAGTCCAGATAGAGGGCAGCAGCTTTGACAGGACAGATGAGAGACTGTCCTGCCTGAGCAGCTGTGATAAAAGGAAATTTGGGAGAGTGTATGGCAGAATTTTATGAGAACAAAGCAGTGGAGGAGCGTCTGATTTTAGTGGGGATCCGCACTGGGGAGGAAGATGACATCCAGGGATCCCTGCGGGAGCTGGCTCAGCTGGTTGAGACGGCCGGGGGCCAGGCTGTGGGATGGGCTGTCCAGAACCGGGAGAGCGCCCATCCGGCCACCTATCTGGGCAAGGGGAAGCTGGAGGAGGTCAAGTGGCAGATCTGGGAGCAGGAGGCGGACGGGGTGGTTTGTGATGACGAGCTGTCCCCGGCTCAGCTCCGGAACCTGGAGCAGGCGCTGGATACCAAGGTGCTGGACCGGACCATGGTAATCCTGGATATCTTTGCCTCCAGGGCGAAGACAAGAGAGGGGAAGATCCAGGTGGAGCTGGCCCAGCTCCGGTTCCGGGCAGCCAGGCTGGTGGGAATGAGGAATTCCCTTTCCCGGCTGGGCGGCGGGATCGGCACCAGAGGGCCGGGAGAGACCAAGCTGGAGGTGGATCGGCGCCGGATCCACCAGCGGATCAGCCAGCTGAAGGCAGATCTGGAGGATGTGAAACGCCATCGCCAGGTGGCCAGACAGCAGCGCTCCAGAAACCAGGTTCCAGTGGCCGCCATTGTCGGCTATACCAATGCGGGAAAGTCCACCTTGTTAAACCAGCTGACAGACGCTGAGCTTTTGGCGGAGGATAAGCTTTTTGCCACCCTGGATCCGGCTACCAGAAAGGCGGAGCTTCCCGGAGGCGGACAGCTCCTTATCACAGATACAGTAGGCTTTATCCGGAAGCTGCCCCATCATCTGGTGGAGGCATTTAAAAGTACTCTGGAGGAGGCGAAGTACAGCGATCTCATCCTTCATGTGGTGGATGCCTCCAGCCCCTGGATGGAGATGCAGATGCACGTGGTTTATGATACCCTGCGTCAGCTGGAGGTTCAGGGGAAGACCATTATTACTGTATTTAATAAGATGGATAAGGTTCCAAAGGATACGGTTTTGAAGGACTTCCACTCGGATTACCAGGTGAATATTTCTGCGGAAACCGGGGCGGGGCTTTTTGAGCTTGCTGCGCTTTTGGAGACGATTTTGCGGAGCCAGAGAGTTTATCTGGAAAAGGTGTTTGCTTACCATGAGGCAGGGCAGATCCAAAGGATCCGGCAGTCCGGCCAGCTGCTGTCCGAGGAATACGAAAAGGAAGGGATCCGGGTAAAGGCGTATGTGCCGGCGGAGCTTTTCAGCAGTTTTTTTGCCTCATAGGAAGCTGTGCTCCATGATACAAAAGGAGAAAGGAAGAAGAAGCGGATGGACATGCTGTTCTTTTTTGTAGCCTGCCTGGGCCTTGCAGAGACCATAGATCTGTTTATGGGCAAGGATTTCCTGATTTTTATGGGAAAGCAGGTGGAGGAGAAGGATTATGATTTAAAAAAGGTTTTCCAGGTGGAGAAATGGCTTTTTGCCGCGGATACGCTGGGCTGCTTTATCCTGACCAGAGGTTCGCTGATTGGCTTTTGGGGACAGATGACGGTGATTTTAATTCTGTTTACCACCTTATTTATCCACACCTGGGTTTTTAATAATGAGAAGTTTATGACCGCGTCCGGCATCAAGAAAAAGCAGCAGAGGAAGGAAGCCAGAGAGGCGTGGAGAGACCGGAAAAAGAGAAAATAAGGTTGCCGGGCACAGCCGGTGTGAACAGCAGCAAAGTAAATGGGGCGGCTTTAAGATGCACGCCCCTTTCGGCTGATATTACGAGATAGAAGGAGTCAGAGACTGGCGGATGGACGCCTTATCCAGCGCAGCCTGAATGGCCCGCAGAAGGGCAGTGGCTGTGTATTTCTGCTCCGCCTGGTATGTAACCGAATCCAGGGACTGGGTTTGCAGGATCTGGCTGGTTATATTCTGCATCGCTGGTTCCACTAAGGGATACATGGCAGCAACCGAATCACTGAGAGATTTTAATGTGATTGAGTTGATATGATTTGCGTCTACTGTGACCTCCACATTGACCTGTTCATTGCCCAGGGACAGGGAGGAGGAGTAAACGCCTGGAATGTAGCTGGCCTCAGCAGAAGTGCTGTCCGGCGGGGCAGATTCTTTATCCCGGCGGAACATGATAAGAAACAGGGCGATGAGAAGGAGGGCCAGGCCGATAAAGATGGCCGTGTAGATGATCTCCTTCATACGCAGGACAATGATTTTAGTTTTGGCGCTCATGGAAAACCTCCGTATTGATTTATTATAATCTATGAAGAGATTGGATAATTAGAACAGAATTCATTTCCCCTCTTGCTATCTAGTATTAAATACTATATAATGGAGCTGAGGTGAAAATATGAAGACCAATGAAGAACGACTGCAGGCCCTGCTGTCCCATTTGGACAGCCTTACGTATATTAAGCCGGAGGAAATCCCAAACATCCAGCTGTATATGGATCAGGTGACTACATTTATGGAGGAGCATTTGAGCCAGGCAAAGCGCAGCCCTGAGGATAAGGTGCTCACGAAGACTATGATTAATAATTATGCGAAGAATAACCTGCTGCCTGCCCCTATAAAGAAAAAGTATTCCAAAGAGCACATGCTGATGCTGATCTTTATCTACTATTATAAGAATGTTCTTTCCTTCCATGATATTCAGCAGATTTTTAAGCCGATCACGGAGAAATACTTTACAAGCGGAGGAGCAAAGGATACCGGCAGATCCTTCGAATCCATCTACCAGGAAGTATTTTCCTTGGAGAAGGCCCAGATGGAGCTGCTGAAGGAGGATATCTCGGATAAATTCCAGTCCGCTCAGTCCACCTTTACGGATCTGGAGGGCAATGACCGGGAATATCTCCAGCTGTTCTCCTTCATCTGCCAGCTTTCCTTCGATGTTTACATGAAGAAGCAGATGATCGAAGCTTTGGTGGATCAGCTTTGTGAGGAGGAGGCCGCGTCTGCGGCGGAGAGGCATGGAGCTGACCGGGCGAAAAAGTAACTGACACAAAAGAGCTGCTGTAAATTCACGAATCCGTGATTTACAGCAACTCTTTTGCGATTTTTTTGCGATTTATTTTTTGCGGGCAGTTCTTTTTATATCTGCGGGCAATGAGCCAAGTGCCATGGCTTTGCCTTGTATCGTAGGAAGATGCTTATGAGTATGTTCATTCCTCCGGAGGGGCTTCCTCTTCTTCCTCACGCAGCCGCCGAAACACCATATCATATCCGTCATTCCCATAATTCAGTGAGCGGTTCACACGGCTGATGGTAGCCGTGGAGGCTCCTGTCTTCTCTGCAATCTCCAGATAGGTCCGGCCTTCCCGCAGCATCTTTGCCACTTCATACCGCTGGGACAGAGAAAGCAGTTCATTTATCGTACAGACATCCTCAAAGAACAGGTAGCACTCCTTCGGGCTCTTCAGGGTTAAAATCGCCTGAAAGAGGTGATCCACCGCCTCTGTTTTAATCTTCTTGTTCATCCTACAGTATCCTCCCAAGCTTCAAACTTTTCTCTTCCAATATAGTACCACATTAAAGTTTGAAAGTCTACTGACTTTTCTCTTAAGCATTTACCGGTTCCTGTTATAGTTAATCAGGCATCCGGCCTTGACGATGGCCCGCTCCTCCGGCGTCATATCTGCGATGAAAAGAGTGATTTCTTCCACTGGATCCTTCAGGACATAAGCCTTGATCTCCTTTAAATCCCCGTCCAGAAGCTTCCGGATCCCGGGAATGTAGAGATAGTCCCCCACCTCGAAGGTGGGCTCTGCCTCCATCTGGAAGGGAAGCATGCCCCAGTTCATTACATTGGAGCGGTAGCGCTTGGTGGCGTATTCTTTTACAATATTTGCCAGACCGCCGATAACTCTCTGGCAGCTGGCCGCCTGCTCTCTGGCGGATCCATCTCCCGGCTTCACTGCATAGACCATGCTCCCGATCTCTGTATCCAGGATCTCCACAGCCTCCTGGCCAGGGATGGCGCGGATCTTCTCAAAGAGAGGAATCAGCTCCGGAGCCAGGTCAGAAGGATCCGTCCCGGCGACTCTGGCCTTTTCCAGACGGTCCACCTCCTTGGTGCGGCCCACATACTCCGGATCCCTTCTGGACAAGGTAAACTCTGCCAGTCCCAGAGGATTGGAGCGGTAGGAGGAGGTCTCGCCGGAGGGGATCAGCTCATCGGTGGTGGTGACTGCGTCCATGATCTTCGAGCACACCTTTAGTAAAATATTATCTGCCAGGGGACTCATCTCGGGCCAGTCTTTAATATTAGGGCCATAGACCAGCTCCCGCTTGCCATCCCCGTTCCCAAAGCCCTGATATACTCTCCGGTCATAGGAGGTGGAGTCAAATTCATAGGCCGGCACAGCATCCCAGCAGTCCATCTCCAGAGCCGAGGTCAGCACACCGCCATTCGCCGCTGTAGCTGCGATGGACCGGGCGTCCATGAGGGCAACTGCTGCCATCTGGCCATTGCCAGGCTTGGAGCCCTCCCGGTTGGGGAAGTTCCGGGTAGTGTGGCGGATGCTTAAGCCGTTATTACAGGGGGTGTCCCCCGCCCCAAAGCATGGCCCGCAGAAAGCAGTGCGGATGATGGCTCCGGCCTCCATCAGGTCAGAAACCGCCCCCCTCTTCACCAGATCCATAAATACCGGCTGAGAGGAGGGATATACGGCCAGGGAGAATTCATCATAGCCGCAGCTTCTGCCCTTTAAGGCGCGGGCAGCCTGGATCACATTGGTATAATTACCTCCGGCGCATCCGGCGATAATGCCCTGCTGCACCATCAGCTTCTTATCCTGAATCTTATCCCGCAGAGTAAAAGAGGCCTTGGATCCGCTGATCCGCTCCGCCTCCTTCTCCACCTCGCCCAGGATATCCTCCAGATTCGCGTTCAGCTCATCAATCTCGAAGGTATTACTCGGGTGGAAGGGAAGGGCGATCATGGGCTTTACGGCGCTTAAATCAACCGCCACACAGCCGTCGTAATAGGCAATGTCCGCCGGGTCCAGCCGTCGGTAATCCTCCCCTCTGCCGTGAAGGGCCAGGAAGCTCTCCGTGTCTTCGTCTGTGCGCCAGATGGAGGTAAGGCAGGTGGTCTCTGTGGTCATCACGTCCACCCCGTTCCGGTAATCAGTGGTCATGGAGGACACGCCCGGGCCCACAAATTCCATTACCTTATTCTTCACATAGCCATTTTTAAACACAGCGCCGATGATGGCCAGAGCGATATCCTGGGGTCCTACCCCTGGTGCAGGCGCTCCGGTGAGGTAGATGGCCACCACCCCAGGGTAAGCTACATCATAGGTATCCCTCAGAAGCTGCTTTACCAGCTCGCCGCCGCCCTCGCCGATGGCCATAGTTCCCAGAGCGCCGTAACGGGTATGGCTGTCCGAGCCCAGGATCATCTTCCCGCAGCCAGCCATCATTTCACGCATATATTGGTGGATCACCGCGATGTGAGGAGGAACGTAAATGCCGCCGTACTTCTTTGCCGCGGAAAGCCCGAACATGTGGTCGTCCTCATTGATGGTTCCGCCTACAGCACAGAGGGTGTTGTGGCAGTTGGTCAGTACATAGGGGATGGGAAACTGCTCCATCCCGGAGGCCTTGGCAGTCTGTACAATGCCCACAAAGGTAATATCGTGGGACGCCATGGCATCGAACCGCAGCTTCAGCTGCTCCATCCCTTCTGCTGTATTATGCTCCTTTAAAATAGAGTAGGCAATGGTGCCCCTCCTGGCCTCTCCGGGATCTGCAGCTTTCCCGGTCAGTGCTGTTACCCTGGCAGCCTCTGCTTCCGGAACCACTTCCCGGCCATTTACCAGATATACGCCGCCTTCATATAATGAAATCATATCCATGTCCTCCTAAACCAGTATTATGCAAAATTATAAAGGTTTTACCGAAAAAATGCAACTGATTTCTTACGGGCAGCGACTCCTACCGGGCTCCGGACGGAAATGAACTATTGATTTTTATCCTCTGAATTGCTATACTATGCTCAACTTTTAATTTTTAAGGACAAGGAAAGATGAAATTTTTAATCGATCGAATGAGAGCGGTATTTTATACCACAGCGGCGGCGCTGGTTCTTTTGAGCGTACTGGCTGTTCTTGATAAAAATAATGATTTTTCCCTTACACAGAGGGAAAATGTGCACAAATTCGGGGCGACATATATGACCATGAACAATCCCTTCTTTGAGGTGATAAACGAAACCATACGCGCTACCGTGGAATCAAAGGGGGATATTCTGATTACAAGAGACCCGGCTCTTGATGCGGTCAGACAGACGCAGCAGATTTATGACTTGATAGACGAGGGTGTGGAGGCTATATTTATTGCACCGGTTGATTTCGAGAAGATTATTCCCGCGATTGAGTATGGGAGGGAGAAGGGCATAAAAATAATATTGGTGGACACGGAGATCTATGATGAAGATCTGGCAGACTGTATCGTTGTCTCGGATAACTATCATGCGGGAGTCCTATGCGCTGAGTATCTTCTGCAAAAAAAAGCAGAGGGAAGGATTCTGATCTTTGAACATCCCACAACCAAATCATCCAATGACCGCGTGGAGGGGTTTGTGGACACGATAAAGAGGAATGGGAGCTTTGAGATAGTGGACAGGCTGGATTATGCAGGGCAGCTTGAGATTGCCATGCCCCGGATGATTGATAAGCTGAAGGAGGGTGTGGATTTTGATGTTGTTTTTTCCATCAACGATGTGGGCGCTCTCGGCGTGATGGCAGCGCTGAAGGATTATGAGAGATTGGATGGCATATCTGTCCTCGGGGTAGATGGCGCGCCGGAGGCGAAGTCTATGATAAAAGAAAAAATCATGCTTGCAACGTCGGCCCAGTATCCGTCTGAAATCGGACAAAATGCGGTGACCCAGCTTTACAATATGATAGAGGGCAGGCCTGTTGAAAAGAAAATAAAGGTTTCGGTCAATTTAATCAGTGAGGAAAATATAAACGAATTCAGTACAAAGGGATGGCAGTAGCAAATGGATACATCAGCATTAAAGAATTCCACATTAAGCTTTATGAAAAGCTTTAATTTCATAACAGTACTGTATATTTCCGTTGTCTCCGCAGTAACCATTATAAAAATCGGGAACTCCGGGGGGGCGGTTATGTTTCTGAAAAAAGTAAATACCTTACCCCCGGTTCCGGAGAAAATGTTTTTTATTTCCTTCAGCTTTTTTGTACTTTTGATGGTTCTGATGTACATGCACGATAATTATGAGATAAAATATCCGTGGTGTATTATTGTTATGGAATTCATATGTACGGTTTCTGTGATTGTCGCGCTGCAGGTAAACTATAACGGTCTCATCCTTCTCTTTGTGGCCCATATCATGAAATACTTTGAGGGAAGCAGCAAAAAACTGCTCCCCCTTATATTAGGCAGTACATTTTTTCTGATTTTTGATTTCAATGCTTGCTCCAATATTTTTAAAATTACTTCCTTTGAGACCTATACGGAGTATTACATTGGAACCGTGGCGGCGATTTTAATCCTGATTAAAAATCTTTTTACGACGTTAAACATCATTCTTTTTATTGTATATACGATTTTGCATCTGAGGGAACAGATGGATGAAAAGGATGAGATAAATTCCCTGAATGAGCGGCTTCAGGCTGCAAACAGAGAACTTGAAAATTATGCCGCCGAGTCGGAAAAGATGGCGCAGACAAGGGAGAGAAACAGGCTGGCCAGAGAAATACATGACACCCTGGGACACACCCTGACCGGCATTATCGCAGGGATTGATGCGGCAACGGCTGTGGCCGATGTTTCACCTGAAATGTTAAAGCGGTATCTTTCACTGGTCTCAGAGGTGGCAAGGCAGGGCATGACAGATGTAAGGCGCTCTGTCAATGAGCTTCGGCCCGATGCGCTGGAACAGAGAGATTTGCTGTCAGCTATCCATAAAATGATTTCGCAGATGAGCGCTGCCTCCAAGGCAAATATCACATTAGATAATGGTGCGGGCAGGCTGTCCTTTGGTGAGGATGAGGAGGAAGTAATCTACCGGATCATTCAGGAAAGCATCACCAACTCGATCAGACATGGAAAGGCGGACACAGTAAGGATCCAGATGACGCGGGAATACAATATTGTGACGATAACAATAAAGGATAACGGCATCGGCGCGCCGAAGATCGAGCCGGGCTTTGGCCTTACACACATGAAAGAACGGCTGAGCATGCTCGGCGGGGAGATACACGTTGACGGGAGCGACGGGTTCTGCGTGGTGGCAAAGATTCCGATAAGATGGGGGACGGAAAATGATTAAAATACTAATTGCAGACGATCAGGAGCTGATAAGAGACAGCCTGCGCATTGTGCTGGGCAGGAATCCGGATTTTTCGGTAGATACCGCGGCAAATGGCATCGAGGTAGTCCGGGCTGTCAGGAGGGATAAGCCAGATGTTATTTTAATGGATATCCGAATGCCGGAAATGGACGGCGTGCAGTGCACCCAGATCATCAAAGAAAACTATCCTGAAATAAAGATTATTATTCTGACAACCTTTGATGATGATGAGTACATTTTCAGCGCTTTAAAGCATGGAGCCAGCGGTTATCTTTTGAAGGGTATTTCCGCAGACCGGCTGATTGAGGCCATATATAAGGTTTATCATGGAAATGCCATGATCAATGAGGATATAGCCGGGAAGGTTGTGAAAATGTTTTCGCAGCTGGCAAAGGAAAATACGGCGGTTATCACGGTGGATGAGGCTTATATAAAGGAAATTACAGAGTCGGAGTGGAAGGTAATCGGGCTTGTGTCAAGGGGGCTGTCTAATAAAGAGATAGCGGCAGAGCTTTTCCTCACGGAAGGCTCTGTAAGAAACTATCTAAGCTCTGTTTTAAAGAAGCTCGCTCTCCGTGACAGAACACAATTAGCGATCTGGGCGGTACAGTGGAGGAAAGGTTGACTTTAATGAAAAAGAAGGTTATGGGCAAACGGTTTGCTGCAGGTGTTTTTCTGTTTGCAGCCCTGGCAGCAACAGCAGCCTCGCTCCATTATTTCCATCATAAAAGGACAATAACGCTGGGCTTTTTTACCGGCAGCCCATGGGATGTTCCGGATGCTTACACCTATCAGCTTATTGATGATGCAGTGGAGAAATTTGAAGCCGGCCATCCCGGCATAAAGGTAAAATATGTAAGCGGAATCCAGAAGGACGACTATTCGGAATGGATTGCGTCGGCTTTGATAAAGGGAAATGCACCGGATGTTTTCTTTGTACTGCCGGAAGATTTTTCTACGTTTGCCGGGACAGATGCTCTGATGGAGCTGGATAGGCTGATTGACAAGGATGGGGATTATGATACATCCAGATATTATAATGCATCCTTTGAATTTGGAAATATCTCCGGCAGCCAGTACGGGATTCCCTTCGAGAGTGTGCCAAGCATGATGTTTGTAAATAAAACGCTGCTGAAAAACGAAGGGATCAGTGAAATCCCGGAGGATTGGACATGGGGAGATTTTTATAGGATCTGCTGCAGAGTTACCAAGGATACTGACGGCAATGGAATCGAGGATCAGTTTGGCGTCTGCGGTTATACCTGGCAGCACGCTTTTATCACAAATGGTGTGGATGCCTTTGACGCAAATGGCACGAGATGTAGGCTGAACAGTGAAAATGCCATAGAGGCTGTGGATTTCATTAAGGAGATAGACGGACTTACAAAAGGAAATATTGTTACAGCAGATGATTTCGATATGGGGAAGGTGGCGTTTATGCCTGCGCTTTTGTCGGATTACAGAACCTATAAGCCTTATCCGTGGAACATTAAAAAGTATACAGATTTTGAGCTGGACTGTATTACCCTGCCACGAGGAGAAAAGGGCGATAACAAATCAACCATGAGCACGCTTTTACTGGCCATGAATTCCAGAACAAACAAGGAGGAGCTTGCCTGGGAGCTGATAAAAACCTTTTGTTATGATATAGAAATTCAAAGTGAAATATATACCTATAAAGAAGGCGCCTCTGTATTAAAAACAGTTACCGATTCTGTGACAACGATGCTAAGCATAAATCAGGTGTTGTCCGAGGAGGGCGGGATGGATATAAAGCTTATCACATCCATCATGGATCATGCCGAGCCGGATTATAATTTCAAGGATACCACAGCTGTTAAGGAAATGATAGACGCCGGCATTGATGATATTGTGAAAAACGGGACGGATTCCAGGATCGGACTGCAGATGATAGAAAAAAGGGTCAGAAGTTTTCTGAACAAATAGATATTTTAAACGGTTTGCAAATGGCAAAAATGTCGATGACATTTGTCATATGCAAGCTGTTTTTTTATTTGACGAATGTCACTATGAAAGACATGACATCCGGCAATAGGCAAACCATGTCAGTTTTTCTATAATAAAGACAGTTAAAAATTGTGAAAGCAAAATGAATATTACGGAAGGGAGGTAAGAGTCGGATGAGTGACGGTCATATTTTGCAGATGAAGAATATTACCAAAACATTTCCGGGGGTTAAGGCGCTTTCCGATGTGACGTTAGAAGTTTCAGAGGCTTCCATACATGCCATATGCGGTGAAAACGGCGCGGGAAAATCCACCTTGATGAAGGTTTTGTCAGGAGTCTATCCATATGGCAGCTATGATGGCGAGATCTTTTTTCAGGGTGAAAAAATGACATTCAAAAACATCAAGGACTCTGAGCGCGCAGGAATCGTTATCATTCACCAGGAGCTTACGATGATTCCCGAGTTGTCTGTTACGGAAAATATTTTCATGGGCAACGAAGTTGTGGAAAAGGGACTTATAAATTGGGAGGAGGAGCGAAAAAGGACGAGAGAGCTGCTGAAGGAAGTCGGATTACATATTGATCCAAATACAATCATCAAAAACCTGGGCGTGGGCCAGCAGCAGCTTGTTGAAATCGCAAAGGCATTGTCAAAAAATGTGAAGCTGCTTATTCTGGATGAACCCACATCATCGCTAAATGAATCGGATTCAGAAAATCTGCTGCGTTTGATGCTTGGACTGAAAAAGCAGGGGATTACCTGTATTATGATTTCCCACAAGCTAAATGAGATCGCTGCGGTTTCCGATTATGTGACGGTAATCAGGGATGGGAAAACCGTGGATGGCTATGCCGTGGAGGCAGGCAAGGTTGACGAGAACAAAATTATTAAGGCCATGGTGGGGCGTGAAATTGAAAACAGATATCCTGAGCATACGCCTAAAATCGGTGAGGTTGTCCTGGAGGTTTCGGACTGGAGCGTTGAGGACGCGAAGGTTCCCGGGAAAATGCTCTGCAAGGATTCTGCATTTTATGTGAGAGCCGGAGAAATTGTTGGATTTGCCGGTCTTATGGGGGCGGGCAGGACGGAATTGATGCGCTCCCTCTTTGGGAAAAATATGGGGATTTTCAGAGGCGGAACCTTGAAAATAGGAGGCAGGGAGGTCCGGATAAATTCTGTCCGCGCGGCGATTAAAAATAAGATTGCTTATGTGCCGGAGGACAGAAAGGGGCTGGGCTTAAATCTTCTTGACACCATTCGAAAAACCGTTGTCTCCGCCAATCTTGACGGGATTAAAACAAAAGGCCTTCTGGACTTTGATAAGGAGAGGGCAGCCTCGGAAAGATATAGAGATTCCCTGAAAATTAAGTGCCGCGATGTAGGTGTTGGCGTGAATACTTTATCCGGAGGAAACCAGCAGAAGGTTGTCCTTTCAAAGTGGTTGTTTACGGAGCCGGATATTCTCATTCTGGATGAGCCGACAAGGGGGATTGACGTGGGCGCAAAATATGAGATTTATAAACTGATCCATGAGCTTGCGGATCAGGGAAAAGCAATTATTTTGGTGTCCTCCGAGCTCCCGGAGCTTCTGGGAATGGCGGATCGCATTTACACAATTTTTGAGGGGAGGATCACCGGTGAGATCTCCGCAAAAGAGGCAAATCAGGAAATGTTAATGAAGAAGATGACCATAACGGCTTAAGAGGAGACAATCATGAAATATATTAAAAAGGTGTTGGGCGAAGATCTCCGTCAATATACGATGGTGGTTGCCCTGGTAGCGCTCATTATAATTTTTAATATCGCATCGGGAGGTAAGATGATTACTTCCTCGAATTTTCAAAATTTAATATCGGGAAATGCTTATGTATTGGTATTGGCCTTAGGAATGCTCATGGTAATCGTAATCGGACAGATCGATCTGTCGGTCGGCTCGGTTGCAGGCTTTTCTTCCATGGTAATGGCGATAGCCGCCCGTCAGTTTAACCTGCCCTGGTATATTGCAATTCTGATTGCTCTGGCAGTCGGCGTGGTAGCCGGGGCGTGGCAGGGATTTTTCTTATCCAGACTTGGCATTCCGGGATTCATCACAACCCTTGGCGGTATGATGATATTCAGAGGCGGTGTTATCTGGATATCAAGATCGATTTCAGTTCCTGCCCCCCCAGAGCTGAAATGGTTTGGCGCCGGTTATCTCCCTGAATGGGGCCCTGCCTTTACCGGGATGAACAACTCAACTTTATTACTTGGACTGGTTGCAATCGTTGTGTATGCAAGTATCCAGATGAGGAAGTTTAACCATTCGGGAGATGTTACCGGGAAGAAAGAGGAGTTCTGGCCGTTTGCAGTCCGCATCGGAATTGTGACGGCTGTGATTGGATATGCCACATGGCTTTTCGGAAGCGGAAGACCGGGCACAAGCTTTCCAATTCCCGGACTGATTCTAGTATTGCTGATTATCCTGTATTACCTGATTACGGAAAGAACATCCTTCGGACGCCATGTCTATGCGGTAGGAGGAAATAAGTCGGCGGCAGAGCTTTCCGGCGTCAATGTAAAAAGAACCTATTTTCTTACAATGCTTAACATGTCAGTTCTGGCAGCTGTGGCAGGTATATTGTTTGTGGGACGCTCCACAGCGGCGGGACCGGCGGACGGAACTTCCTGGGAGATGGATGCCATCGCGTCCGTATTTATCGGCGGCGCGTCTGTATCAGGTGGCGTGGGAACCGTCATTGCAACGATGATCGGCGGCCTGGTGATGGCGGTTTTGAACAACGGGCTTATGCTTATGGGCGTGGGAGCAGACAAGACACAGGTTATAAAAGGCTTTGTGCTTTTAGCGGCGGTAGCCTTTGATGTATATAATAAGAAAAACAGGGGTTAAAGCCCTGAAATAAAAAACAAATCAAAAACAAAAAGCAGGAGGAACGATTATGAAGGCGAAAAAGGCATTATCACTTTTGATGACGGCAGCTCTCGCAACCGCTATGCTGACAGGCTGCGGCGGAGGCAGGGGAACAGAGGAGACCACTCAGCAGACAGCTGCCGACACATCTGCAGCTGCGGAGAAGAAGGATACAGAGGATGCAAAACCGGAAGAGACAGCTGAGGCTCCCTCCGCAGGCAGCGGTATCGTGGGTGTGGCGCTGCCATGGCTTGGAACACAGAACTGGGCAGAGGCGGAAGTGATGTTTAAAGAGCAGCTTGAGGCCGCAGGCTATGAGCCGATTATCCAGGCCGCTGACCAGAAGGTTCCGCAGCAGCAGCAACAGATTGAGTCTATGATTGAGAACGGAGCAGAGGTTATTGTTGTGGGCCCGGTTGACGGTTCACAGCTGGGCTCTGTGCTGGAGAAGGCAAAGGATGCAGGCGTGTATGTAATCGGATATGACAGATTGCTGGAAAATACCACAGGCGTTGACGGCGTAGTACAGTTTGGCAGCGTGAAAACAGGGGAATTACAGGCGCAGGCGCTTCTTCAGGGGTTAGAGGAATTGAAGGGCGAGGCTCCGTACAATATTGAACTTTTTGGCGGCGGCCCGGCGGATCCGAATGCACCGAATTTCTTCACAGGCGCAATGTCAGTGCTTCAGCCGCTTATAGATGACGGGACGCTGGTTGTTGTATCAGGACAGACAGATTTCACACAGTGCGCCACAGCCGACTGGGATAACTCGAAAGCGCAGTCACGTATGGATGCCATTCTTGCGGGCAACTATTCAGACATTGAGATTGACGGTGTTCTTTCACCCAACGATGGTATTGCCCGTGCGATCATTACATCCTGTGAGAATGCAGGACAGCCGATTCCTGTAGTATCGGGGCTGGATGCAGAAAATGAATCAGTTGAGTGGGTATGGTCCGGCAGACAGTATTCCACAGTTGCAAAACCGACGAATGCGCTTGTTGCGGAGACTGTTTCTATTATTGACAGCCTGTTAAGTGGCAACGGGATGCCGGCGACCGATGTGAAGGCAAATAATGGGGTAATTGATGTTCCGATTTACGAGCTGCCCCCTGTCGTTGTAACAAAGGATAATGCAAAGGAAGTATTTGCGGATGATCCGGACAGAATGGCTCTGCTGAAGGATTAATATTTTTCGGTTCACGATACAAAAGAGAATCCTGCTTCGCAGGATTCTCCGCCTGCGGCGGGTCGCTTCAGCGACATAATTCCTTTCCGCCGCAGTGCGATCCTTGCGGACCCATATATAAAAAAGCTAAGGTCAAAAGGTGAGAGACAGCATGCATTGCAAATTAATCTGTATTGATATTGACGGAACACTTTTAAATGATGCAAAGGAAGTGCTGCCTGAGGTGAAAAAAGCCGTGAGAAGACAGTATGACAAGGGAAGAAAAATTGCCCTTGTCTCCGGAAGAATGCCATGGGCAGTGTCGCAGGTTGAAAAGCAGCTTGAGACAGACTGTATAAAAGTATGCAACGCCGGAAGTTTTATAATTGTGGATGGCCTATGTGTGAAGGAAGAGGTCATGTCAACTCATAGGATGAGGCAGCTGTATACAAATATAGCAGAAAAGCACCATGTTCCATTGTGGGTATTTCAAGGATATAAATGGTATGTAACCCGAACAGACCATTTTGTGGAAAAGGAAATGGATATTATAAACTATCAGCCAGATATAGTGAATCTATATGAGTTAGCTGAAAGCTGGGACAAAGCGGGGATAAAGCCGAACAAATTTCTGATAGCGGCGAAGGAGCAGAAAATAGAGGAAATACAGGCAGAGCTAGAACAGTGGAAAAACAGAACATTTAATGTTGCAAGATCCAGCGGAAATTATCTCGAAATATTTCCGGAAAATGTGGATAAGGGAAAAGCCATTGTATCTTTATGCGCTATTTTAAATATCAGCACAGAAAATGTAGTTGCCATAGGGGATCATGAGCTGGATATTCCCATGATTGAAACGGCAGGCATGGGAATCGCAATGGGAAATGCAATACAGGCGCTGAAAGAAAAAGCTGATTTTGTTACTTTGGGGAATAATGAAGCTGGAGTGGCGCACGCATTAAATGATTATTGCGGTTTCTGAATAATCGCTGCAAATTTCTGCAATCCGGCACCGCTTGTATGTTTTTTAACACCCGGTATCAGGGAAGCATTCAAGGTAACGCTTCGGGTTTAATTCAAGGTAGCAGTTCAGTTCTAAGCCATCAAAAAAGAACGGGGTTCCCGGTTCTTTTTTGATGGCTTTCACATGTTTAAAGGTCTATCCTGCACATGCAGGCTGCGCCGGGACTGCTGCTGGCTTGTGAATGGCAATGGGAAGGCCCGCCACATATTTTGCCGCCAGCCGCCCTTCATCTGCCAGATACATATACCGCTCCAGCCGCTCCCTGGTGGAGAAGCTTCCAACGCCCGTTATGGCTTCATCATCCAGCACCAGGGCATCCAGCTCAAATCCCTCCTCAAAGCTTCCCACCGGTCCGAAGAAAGCTCCCCCGCCCCGGGTAGCCAGATAAAATACCTCCTCCATGGTGAGAGGCCTTTTCCTCTGATCCACCAGACGCCAGTAAAGCTTGGACACATTCACTGCATCCGCCATGGAGCGGAACATAGAAAGATTCGCGCCTCCGGCAACATCCGTTCCCAGCCCCACGGATAGCCCTTTCTCCAGATAGCTGCGGACCGGGGCAATGCCGGAGGAGAGATTCATGTTGGACTGGGGACAGTGGGCGATGTAAACGCCAGCTTCCTTCATCATGTCTATCTCTAAGTCTGTGGAGTGGACACAGTGTGCCATAACGGTCTTCGCCTCCCCGCCGAACAGGCCAAAGTGCTGATAGACATCTCCATAGCAGGAGGACCAGGGGAACAGCTCCTTCACCCAGCTGATCTCAGACAGATTTTCAGAGAGATGGGACTGTACCGGAAGCCCTGTTTCCTGCTGCAGCCGCCCCAGCCCGGCCAGCAGCGATTCGCTGCAGGTGGGGGCAAACCTGGGAGTAAGGATAGGCTTTGTGCGGGCATATCTCCCCTCCGCCGCCTTTAGCCAGCTTAAAACTGCCTCCAGGGCAGCGCCGCTGCTTTCCTCCCGCAGGGAATCGGAGCAGTTTTGATCCATGCTCACCTTGCCCACAAAGGTCCGAAGGCCGGTAGACTCCAGGGCATCCATCAGGCTTTCCGTCGCCTCCCCATGGACCGTCCCGAAAATCACGGCCCTGGTGGTGGCGCTCATCTTCAAATCCTTTGCAAATCTTTGGTAAGCCGTACGGGCATATTCCAAATCCCTGTATCGGCTCTCCTCTGGAAAGGTGTAGGTATCCAGCCATTCCAAAAGCTCCAGATCCATCCCCAGTCCGCGGAAGGTATACTGAGGCCCATGGAGATGCAGGTCAACCAGTCCGGGAATAATCAACAGCTCTCCATAGTCCGCTACCGGCAGAGCCTGGAAGGCTTCCGGCAGTTCCCGGAAAACTCCCCGGGAAATCCCCCGCTCACATACCAGATATCCCCGGTCTGTGATGGAAAGCCGATCCTTGGTCTCACTATAGCAAATATTCCCCTGCAGTACAAATGAATGTTCTCCCATGTGTGTTCCCTCCTTGCTCTTGTATTACTGTGGCTTTTAATGGCACAAAAAAAGCTGACTACAAAAAGGATATGTAGTCAACTCTTAAGGCAGTTGGTAGATACTCTGGGCCAATTCCCAGGATATACATATGTTGCTTCTATTCTACAACAGAATTGGGGATTCGTCTATAGTGTAATTTGCTATTTTAGTGAGTCGCAGATAGCCTGGGGATCTCTGGCTAAGTGTGCTGCCGATCTTTCTGAGAATCTCTAGCCAAGTGTCTTGCAGCCCATTAGGAGTCGCAGGCAGCGGGGAAGGTGCAGGCGCATATTCGCCGGGAAGCTACGCCTGCGTCAGGCCGGGTCCCAACGTCACCGCGCTCTCGCTCCGCCGAAAGCGTAACGGTGCGTAAGGCCCTAAAAGACAGGGCCTAAACACCGACGGTTTCG
>CATOJE010000009.1 GCA_951800145.1 uncultured Lachnospiraceae bacterium
CGTAAGTAATATCTCTATCACTCACGCCTTCTCTAAACATTTTATTCTTTTTTCAATAAATTTTTAATCTGTCCAATTACCTGTTCAATCCTCAGTTACCAGCTTCAACTTTGTTAAACATAGATCAGTTCCTTTAAAATAATCTCTTCCGCAATCGCTTTGTGTTGATTAGCAGCTCTTACCCAGGCCATCTGATCTGCTTCTTTATCCGCCAATGGTTCTTTTTCTTCCAACTGTTTCAGAATTACCTCTTCCCGTTCTCTGGCTGCCTTGTCCACTTCCAGAAGATGCTTTCCAAGCGTATCCTGCAGAAGCATCACCTGATAGGTTGAATTTCGATGGTTTTTCAGATAATCTCTGCGAAGAAAACCATACTTGCCAAGTTGCTCCATCTGCTCACCGGATTTATAAGTAAGATCCGGAATCAGATATCCATTTACATTCGTATACGTTAATTTCATTTTATTAGCACTCTCCATTTCTCATCATTTTTTGACCACAAATTTACGACATTTACGACAAATCTGACACTGCTTTACAATATCAGACAAAATGACTGATGCCCCGGAAAGCCTGTAAAACAGGCACTTCTAGGATACACAAGACAGGACAAAAATCGACTTCCATTATCAAGAGGTGAGTGCTAATTTTTTATCTTGATTTTCCGTCCCATATTCGCTACAATTACAATGAACCAATGATTTTCCCTACAGGAGGATTTTATGGACTTTTATGAAATGATTGGCGATCTTTCCCTCGCTTTAAACCGGGAAAAGCTAGTAATTTTCGTAGGCGCCGGAGTTTCCAAGAATTCCGGCCTTCCCACCTGGGGGCAAATGGTTCAGGCCTTTGCCGACAAACTGGGCTATCCCACAAACGGCCGTCTGGCCACGGACGAATATATCCGCATTCCCCAGTATTATTACTGTATGGATGAAAGTGAGGGGCATACAGACTACTATACCCTGCTGCAGTCCATGATACCGGAGGATATCCGCCCGAATCTGCTAAACCATCTGATCGTCTCCCTCCATCCGAAGCATATTGTAACTACAAACTTCGACACCCTTTTAGACCAGGTGGCAAGACGGTATCAGATCATCAAAAAGGACCGGGATCTGCTCACCGGCATCTCGGCCCATTATCTGTTAAAGCTTCACGGTGACATCCGCCAGCCCAGGGAGCTTGTTTTTAAGGAAGACGACTATCTTCAGTATTCTGAGACCCACCGGCTGATGGAAACCTTCCTAAAGTCCCTGCTGATTGACCATGTGTTCTTATTTGTGGGATATTCGCTGAACGACTATAATTTAAAAACCTTTGTCAGCTGGATTGATTACATCGCTAAGGAAATGCAGGTAAAGCAGGAAATGCACCGGAATTACTTCCTTTCCAGCAGCCACCACGCCGGAAAGGATTATCTTCGGAAATATTATGAGGGTAAGGGGCTGGAGGTCATCGATCTGTATCAGCTTCCTGAGGAGGTGGATGCCCGGGCGCAGTCTGTCCTTTTATCCGAGGAGCTGGGGAGAAAGACCTACGCTGTGCTGGAGCTTCTTGGCTGATTCCCTCACAGAATCCTTTTTAAAAAGGATAAAAAGTCTTCCTCTGCAGCCTCTAATGGCTTTGTATTCTCATAGACATAATCATAGCTGTACTGCTCCACCTCATCGTCCGACGCATTCCCCCATGTCTCAATCCCCTCCAGAGGCCGTTTTATCAGCAGGGTAATGCACTGGTTTGGGATTTTCTCCTTTAACTTGTCTATCTCCCTTCCCTCCCGGATATGGACGAACATCAGCTCCTCTTCCCCGGCTGAAAATTCCTGATACTGCTGAAAAAGATAGCTGGTTGGCAGATCGTTATACTGGGTGAACGCCTCCTTTAAATCAGCCAGAAACTTCCTTGCCTTCGGGGTTTTCTCCCCCTTCCATCCATAGGCTGCTGCAATCTCCTTAATAGGAGTAATGGAGGAAACATTCCTCACCCGATAGTATTTTCCGGCAAAGCCGCAGAGCGTATCCTTCCCCACGCCCCCTTTTCCATTAATCACAATTAATCTTTTTTTCGATTTGTCCATAATCTCTCTCTTTCTCTCTTGTGAAGCTTGTAAATCCATCTTATTGTACCCTTGGCTCCTGGCGCCCCTCCTGGGTTAACTGATAATTTTCCGGAAGCACCAGGCTGGTAAGGGGCGTCGGCTCATATCCCATACCCCTCAGCCCAGGGATGATTCCCTCCAGAGCCTGGGAAGTGTATCTGGCCCCGCCGTGAAACCGGATAATGCTTCCGCTTTTCAAATTTTCATTCTCCAGCACCTGATGGAGTACTGCTTCTGCCCCATAGTCCTTCCAGTCCTCTGAGTCCACATCCCAGCAGATTGGATAATACCCCATACCACACACAGAGGTAATCAGCCCGTCGTCAAATCCCCCCCTGAGAGGCCGGAATAAGCTCATCTTGTGAAGCTCTCCCAGTTCCTCTGGAATTTTGCCTTCTGTCCCCAGCAGTCCGAGGTCGTGGCCCCCTGCAAGGATTGCCTCCCGCTCTCTGGAATGTTTTAAAAGCCAGTCATCTTCGGCAAAAAAGGAGGCACATACCCCTCTTTCTGCCAGAACCTCCAGTACCCTGTCCAGCCGCTCTTCAATATCCCCGGCCAGCTCAAAGGTAAGGGAAACCTGTCTCCTGCCATTTTCCACGCTGCAGATCGGAAGCATTTCCTCCCCGCATTTATGATTCCTTCCTTCCGCTATGGCCCGCACCCTTTCACTTCCGGCCCGGATGGCCTGCCGGCCCGCTGAAAAAAGGGACAGAAAGCCTATGGTTCCGAGAAAAATAATCATCCAAAACACACCGTTTTCCGCGGCACGCGAAAGCATCTGATTCCAACCCTTCATTCTTATTCTCCCCTCATAATCAGATCCTTGTTTTTAACCTTGGCGGGCCTGGCACATGAGTTCACCGGATGGCGATATACACCCCATAAGCTGCATACACGGCCAGCATGCCCATCGAGGCCTTCTGGCTGATGGACTGCTTCTTCCAGGACAGCAGCCAGATCACCATACTGCTAAGCAGCAGAATCCCCAGATCATAGATGGATTCCCCTGCCACTGACACAGGATGGATCGCTGCCGAGAGCCCTAACACAGAAAGAATATTAAAAATATTCGATCCGATCACATTCCCCATCGCCATTCCATTTTCCCCTTTTTTTGCCGCCACCACAGAGGTGACCAGCTCTGGCAGGGATGTTCCCATCGCCACGATGGTGAGACCGATCAAGGTCTGGCTAAGCCCGAAGGCTTCTGCGATCCGGCACGCATTATCCACTACCAGATCCCCTCCTGTCACGATAGCTGTGATCCCTCCGATGATAAAAAGAATACTGACCATAGGAGAGCGGCGAATCCCGCGGATCGCCTCCTCCAGCTCCGGCTCCCTGTGCTGCAGTGCATGGTGAATAATGTACAGCAAATACAGGATCAAAATGCCAAACAGCACCATACCCTCCAGCCGTCCTACCTTGCGGTCAAAGCAGCAGAAAAGCAGCAACAAAAGGGTGATCCCGATGGAAATCGGAAAGTCCCGTCTTAAAATCGTCCCATCCACCGGCAGTGCCACTGCAGTGCCGCAGGCCCCTACCACAACCAGCAGATTAAATAAATTAGAACCGATCACATTGCTGACTGCAATATCATTATTTCCTGTTACGGCAGCTGTAATGCTGACTGCCATCTCCGGCATGCTGGTGCCCAGTGCAATCACCGTCAGGCCAATCACCACCGTAGGGATCCGCAGCAGCTTTGCAATGGAGGAGCTCCCCTCTACAAAGTAATCCGCACCCTTCACTAAAAGAAAAAATCCAGCTATCAGAAGTACATACATTATCATTTGATATCCCCTTTGTCTACTTTTATCTCTTGGCAAATCACAAATCCCAGTATAGAGAGGCGTTTTTTCTTTGTCAAGGGGCCTGGGGAAATTTTACCTGCCCGGCCAGAAGAAAAAGGGCGGTCAGATTTGGCAGTGCTAAAAGCCCATTCAGAATATCGGAAGCCAGCCAAACCTTTCCCATGGAAAGTATGCACCCCGCCCCCACAGCCATCAGATAGAGCCCCTGGTAAAGCCGGGACAGACCGGGGCTGCCCTTAAGCCGCCCTGCCCGAAGCAGAAGGTAGCCAAGCGCCTGCGCTCCCAGATAATACCAGGCAATAATGGTGGCAAATGCAAACAGAATCAGTGAAACCGATACCAGTCTTCCCCCCAGGCTTCCAAAATATTTGGAAAAGCACCAGGAGGCCAGGGCTGCGCCGGACATCCCGGCTCCCCCTTCATATTCCTTCATGCTGCAGAGTATCGCAAGGCCGGTTAGCGTGCATACTACGATGGTATCAAAAAACACTTCAAATATAGCCCACATCCCCTGAAGCGCAGGGTCCTGGCCTGGGGAATCCCCATGCAGAACCGCCAGGCTTCCCAGGCCGGCTTCATTAGAAAACACGCCTCTGGCCAGGCCGTAGCGGACTGCCTGGCTGACTCCGAACCCGGCTCCGCCGCCGGCCACGGCTCTAAAGCGAAAGGCATCCTGGAAAATGTCCTGCGCCACCTCCCCCAGACTTGCCCTGCTGAAGAAAAGCACCCCCATGGCGCAGAACAGATACAGGCCGGCAGAAAATGGGACCAGCCCGGCGGCGGCCTGCCGTATCCCCTTTCCCCCTCCCCGGATAATCCAGATAACCAGGGCGCACAGAAGGACGGCGCTCCATCCCTCTGGGATATGGAACGAGTAGCAGGCCGTCTCCGCCAGCGAATTCGCCTGAACCATAGAGCCCATCCCCAGAGAGCACAGCACGCAGAGAACGGCGTAGAGGGCGGCCAGCCCAGGCCTTTTCGCCAGCCGCTCCAGGTACACGAAGGGGCCGCAGATCCTCTCTCCTCCCTTCCCCTGAAACCGGCTGGCTGTCCCCAGATATACCTCCCCATATGCGGTAGCCATCCCGATAAAAGCGGATACCCACATCCAGAAAAGAGCTCCGGGACCGCCGCAGGTAATCGCCGTGGCCACTCCCACGATATTCCCTGTCCCCACCGTTGCCGCCAGCGCTGTGCAGGCGGTTTTCAGCTGCTCTCCTCTGGAAATCCCCTCCTGGCCCGGCTTTCCCCAAAGCAAAGCACCCACGGTCGCCTTCCACCAGGTTCCAAATCTCCGAAGCTGAAATCCCCGCCCCAAAATGGTATACCGTATCCCGGCCGCCAGAAACAGCGCCATCAGCCACGGCCCCCACACAATCCTGTGAATTAGTTCCAGCATCCCCATCCCTCCCGTCCCTCCAAATATGTCCAGCAGCTACTGTCCTGTTTTCATACTTTATGGCTCCGAAACCAAAATTATTACGAAAAATCAACGGTTCATTCTATCATTTTCGCCGGATCGATGCTATACTTAAAGCAGCATTATATCATTCCTGAGGAAAGAGGTGATCCCTTGCCCGGTTTTACTACACATTATATTCTTGGCATGAAGGCCTTTAATGATCTTCCCATGAATCAGTTAAAATATATCATCTCCAAATATCGCTGGCTCTACCAGCTGGGGCTCCAGGGGCCGGACATGTTTTTCTATAATATCCCGGTTCTGCGGCACCGGGATTACCGGAACGTGGGCTCTTATATGCACGAGCATCATGTAAATGATTTTTTCTCCTGCTGCTTAAACCATTTAAGTACCATATCCTCCCGCCAGCAAAGGGAGCAGGGGGTGGCCTACATGGCCGGATTTTTCTGTCATTACATCGGCGATTATATTTGCCACCCCTTTGTTTACGGCCGGATTCACTACAATCCGGAAAATCCCTCCTCCCAGGCTCATGGATGTCACGCCCTGCTGGAGAATGATTTAGACGCCCTGCTTTTAGCCAAATACAAGCGAAAAAAGCCTTCTCAGTTTAACCAGGCTGCCACCATCTGCCTGAATGGCCAGGAAATCCAGTTCATTTCCCGCTTTCTGGCGGAATGTATTAATGAGGCTTACTACCCCCTTACCTACCGGAATAATTACCAGGTTTCCCCCCGGATGATCCACCGCTCCATCCTGGCCCTCCGGTTTGGCTGCCGTACCCTGGCCGACCCCCAGGGGAAGAAAAAAAGCAAAATCGCCTTTGTGGAATCCATCTTTTTAAAAAATCCGGTGGCCTCCCAAAAGCTGGTCACCGATGAGGTGGAAAATCCACGGGAGAGCTTAAATTCCTTCCACCAGGTCTGGACCAATCCCTGGAAGCCTTCCCTGGCAAGCACGGCATCCTTTCCCCAGCTGTTCCGCCAGTGCCTGGGGAAATGCAGCCTGATCTATTACTACCTGAATGCCGCCCTGACGAAAAATGCCCTTCTGGAGGACCACTTTCCTCCTCTGTTGGCAGAGCTGGGAAATTATTCCTACCACAGCGGGCTTGCGGTGGTGGATCCGCCGTTCTGACCGAGTTTGGATGTCCCAGATTAAAAGAAGCAGCCCCAGTTGCAAAAAGCATATGCCTTCTGCAACTGGGGCTGCTTCTTTCCTATCCTTCGCTGCCCTACTGTATGATCTGATCTCCATCCTTTATGCATACATGGTATGGTACTCCCAGCTGGGCCATCCACTTTCTGGTCTCAATGGTTTTCCAATTTCCGGAATCCGTGCCGCTTCCACTGTCATTATTCCACAGCCAGCCCGGTGCGCCCCACAGGCATACCTGAGGCTGAAGGGCCTGATAAAATTCCAGTCCCACCCCATCCTGACCATGATGAGCCATCTGGACAATATCGCATTTTAATTCCTCCGGAGTATGGTCCGCCAGGAACTGTTTCCCGGTCTCTGCTCCCATATCTCCCAAAAACAAAGCCTTTTTCCCGTTTATATCCAGCATATATGCCACGGAGCTGTTGTTAATGGAATTGTGCGCCTGGAGGTAGGGCTGGTTCATCACCGTAATCTTTATATTATCCACCCAAATCTCCTGGCCCCTGTATATGTCGCCATGAATCTTTTCCTGCGGCTGCAGGGATAGGGACGCCATAATCTTCGCCACCATATCCGCCCGTCCCGGCTCATATTCCTGATACCAGCTTAATCCGGTAAAGGAAAAATAAAAATGATCCACTGTAATTCCATACTCCGGGTGATTCAGAATCTCATTCAAGGCCCCTACATGGTCCGAGTGGGGATGGGTAATCAGCCAGGTATCCACATGGCTTCCCTTGGCTGCCAGCGTCTGTACAAGGTGGACCGTATCCTCCGGGGTCCCTCCGTCCACCATAATAATCTTCCCCTGATTCGTCTCGATCAGTGCAGACAGCATCTGACTGGCTGACTGATTCGCCAAAAGGGTGATTTTTGAGCCTCCCAGATATCCTGTAATTGGCTCAGACACTGTCATCACCGGGGCATAATCTGCCCCCGGCCCTACCTTCTGTCCCCCGGCAGAGCCAGCGGCGCGGATCACTCTGGTGCCTGCGTCATTCTTGCTGTCCGAATCGGCGCCTGCCAGTATATTCGTCGGAATGGTAGGTGCATCCATCAACAGCACACCCTGCTTTTTTATGATATATTCATCAGAAACAATTGCCTCTGCCGCTTCCCCGCGCAGCGTCTCATAACCAGAGGGAATTGCTATGGCAATCAGCGCCAGCATCCATGCCTTTTTGGTATATTGAATCCATCGGTTCATCGTTCTGCTCCTCACTATTCATTTCCTCCTAAGGGAACCACCGGGGAGTGCTCGCCTGCTGGAACCGTCATATTTACCAGCCAGGTACTCTCATCCTCTAACCCATCTTCTGGCATTACCTGAACGGTAAAGCTGTAATCGTCAAAGAATCCTCCGTAATGGCTCTCATCCGCCAGAGCCAGCGAATTATTCTGAATCGCAATGCAGTCATTTAGATTTTTTATCAATGTGGCAGCATATTGGGCTGCCTTTTCCCCATCTACCTCTTCTACATCCACAAATAGCTGAGCGATAATTTTCTTCTCCTCATCCTTATGAGAAAAATTAAAGGTTAATAATCCGGGATATTCTTCGGAATCCTCATAATAGCCCATCAGATCTCCGCTAACCTGATTCCAGTCCAGCTCTACATCCGTCACAATGGAAAAATCCGGCTGGGCCTTTACCTCCGGATCTAAAATCGTGCTTTGGGTACACCCGGCAGACAGCACCACAATGCAGCTCATAGCTGCTGCAAGAAGCATTTTTTTCATTTTCCTCTTCCTCTCTCGTCTTATTGATTCGCTTTCTCTCTTCGCTCTCATAACAATAGTGTATTATATCCGAACCAATACCATTTGAATAGGGCTTTTGAAAAATTGTCAGAAAATCTTCACAAATTCCTCTTGCTTTTTTTTCAGCCTGGTGCTATTATGTTCAATATATTTCATAATATTATTTTTTTGAACATCAGATTACCACAGGAGGCTAGATTATGAAACAAACTCATTCCTTCGATCCATTAAAAAAACGCCTGGACTGGACCACCACCCTGATCCCCCTGGCTGCGATTCTTCTTTTATGCATTCTTTTTTTGCTTTACCCGGAAGGCTCTACCTTGATTTTAAATTCCATCCGCTTTTTTCTGGGAGATCAGCTGGGCAGCTATTATCTTCTCATAGGGCTTGGGGTCTTCCTCTGCTCTCTTTATATCGCATTCTCCAGGTATGGCCAGATCCGTCTCGGTAATGTGGAAAAGCCGGACTATTCCTCTTTCCAGTGGGGCTCTATGATGTTTACCGCCGGCCTGGCCGCTGATATTGTATTCTATTCCCTCTGCGAATGGATGCTGTACGCAGGAGAGCCTCATATCTCAGACATGGGCTCCATCCAGGACTGGGCCTCCACCTACCCCTTATTTCACTGGGGCCCCATTCCCTGGAGCTTTTACCTGGTGCTGGCTACTGCCTTCGGCTTTATGCTTCATGTCCGCAAAAGGACAAAGCAGAAATATTCCGAAGCCTGCCGTCCCTTCCTTGGCAATCGGGTGGATCAGGTCCCAGGGCGGATCATTGATTTAATCGCGGTCATCGCCCTGCTGGCAGGAACCGCCACCACCTTTTCCCTGGCCACGCCGCTGCTGTCCCTGGCCATCAGTGTGGTGTTTCACATCCCCCAGTCCCATTTTCTCACCATTGCCATCCTTATAACCATTGGGATCACCTATACCATCACAGTCTATTTCGGCATGAAGGGGGTGGCAAAGCTGGCGGCCTCCTGTACCTATTTGTTTTTTGCCCTTCTTCTCTATGTGTTTATCGGCGGCGGCCAGGCCCGGTATATCGTGGAAACGGGCATCACCGCATTAGGAAACCTGGCCCAGAACTTTATCGGGCTTTCTACCTGGACCGATGCCTTGCGCACATCCTCCTTCCCTCAGAACTGGACTATCTTTTACTGGGCCTACTGGATGGTGTGGTGCGTGGCAACTCCATTTTTCATCGGATCCATCAGCCGGGGCCGGACCATCCGGCAGACCATCCTGGAAGGGTATTTCTGGGGCTTGTCCGGCACCTTTACTTCCTTTATTATCCTGGGAAATTACGGGCTGGGCATCCAGATGCACGGACAGCTTGACCTGATGGGCTTTTATGAGTCCTCTCAAAGCCTATACCAGTCTATCCTCCAATTGTTCCGGACCCTGCCCTTTGAAAAGGCCGGATTGGTCCTGCTGGCCCTTACGATGATTGCCTTTTACTCTACTTCCTTTGACGCTCTGACGATGGTGGCCTCCACCTATTCTTATAAAGAGCTAAGAGAGAGGGAAGAGCCTGCCAAACATGTAAAGCTGTTTTGGGCCGTGCTGTTGATCCTGTTCCCCATCGCCCTGCTTTTTAATGACAGCTCCATGGCAAACCTGCAGAGCGTATCCATCATCGCCGCCTTCCCCATCGGCATCATTCTTATACTCATAATCGCAAGCTTTTTTAAAGATGCCAGTCAATATTTAGCAGAACAAAAAAATCACCCCTCTTAAGCCCCGGAGCAACGTTAAAAACGGCCGTCTGACGACAGCCGTTTTTCTTTAGTTTTCTAATACCTTTTTTAACTTGTCTCCTGCTGCTACTTCATCTGCCCCATTCAGATAAAAGACAAGCCTGTTCCCCTGCGGATTCCAGTCACGTTTCATCTGGTCATAATCCTTGGCATTAATTCGCATGTCCGTATCCTGAATATATACTTCACACGTAAATTGCTGCGCAATCCGGATAATATAGGAAATCGGCAGTGGACGGGCAGAGCGTGTAGCAATGTTAACCTGCTTTGCTAACAAATGCATCACCCCCAATGAAACAACTCGCCCTAAAGTCTCCCTTTAAATACCATATTGATTTAAAGTATATTAAGTATACTATCTTTTTGTTAAAAATACAATATGTAATTTACATCATTTTGTTAAAAATTACGAATCATTTTCCATTTATTTGAATATATTCTGCATTATTTTTCCAATTTTAATTTATTTCCGTAAAATTCCAATAAATTCTGTATTTATTTCAAAAAATCCCCATTTAAGTTCTTTAACTCTGAGATGATATAAACCGGACGATCCTTAAGCTCAATAAATAATATGGCAATATATTCCCCAATAATTCCCACTACCACAAAAAGCATAGCAAACATGAAGCAGATCAAAGCCACAATGGTGGCATAGCCGCTGGGGGCCCCCTCCCGTGTAAGCAGGGTATAAATCATCACCGCCACGCCCAAAAGCCCGGAAAATATTCCTGCGTAAATCCCCAGCTTCAATGGCATATTAGAAAAGCATAAAATCGTGTTAACGGAAAAGCTAAGGAGCTTTTTCAAGCTGTATTTACTTTCTCCTGCCACCCTTGGCCCGGCCTCATAGTACAGGGATGTTTTGCGAAAGCCGATGTTCTGTACATAGCCCCGGAGAAAGCGGATCTTTTCCCGGTAGCTGGTCTTAAGCACCTGGGCCGCCTCTCTGTCAACGGCAAAAAAATCCGACGCATTTGGCTCAAAATGAACGTCGGATATGGTATTAATCAGTCGGTAGAAGGCGGCGGAGGTAAGGTTCTTTATCAGTCCCGCCCCCTTATTCTCAGTTCTTACCATATTAATTACCTGATATCCCTGCTGAAAGCAATGAACAATCTCCGAAAGGCATTCCAAGGGATGCTGCAAATCCGCATCCATACACACTACCCCGTCTCCCTGGCTGTGATCCAGGCCGGCAATCATGGCTGCCTCGTGGCCAAAGTTTCTGGAAAAATGAATCACCTTCACCCGCTCATCGGACTGGGCCAGCTGGTTTAAGATACTCCTGCTTTGATCCTGGCTTCCGTCATTCACAAAGATCAGCTCATAATCCCAGCTAAGCGTTGATAACACCTCCACTGCTGCCTGATAAAATTTTGGAAGCGCCTCCTCTTCATTGTATACAGACACCACCACTGAAAGCAGTTGCTTTTCCTCTCCTTCCTGCATCACATCGCTCCTTCCTGCCTATTCATCTACCAATATCTCAATCCGGGCATGGCTGGGTTTTCGCTGCTCCCTGGGAGGCAGCTTCTTATAATCCCCATAGACCCAGGCCAGTACGTGCTCCCAGCCCTCCGGGCACATCAGGCAGGTATCCTCAAAGGGGAGCTCCACTACCCGGGTGCTCCACTGCCGGTCCAGGGTTACATAAAGGTAATCTGGCTGGTAATTACTGTAAAACAGCCGTTTTGTCTTTTTCTTCCGATCCTTTCTGGCAAAGGCATTCTGCGCCCAGAACAGCCATTTCATGGGAATCAGCCGCCCGATGCCTGTCAGCCCCGCCACCAGAACCTTCTGATGCAGGGGATACTTTCCATAATCCAGACGGTAGCGGTGCCCCATAGCCAGCCCGTAGATCCCTGCCTGGAAGCCCTTTGCAAGCCATGCCCCCAGAGCACTGTCCGGAAGGGCATCCAGCACAAAGATATCCACCCATAAGTGATTTAATTTTCCGTCATAATACTCCATCTCCGGATCCCTTTCCCGTATCCGGCTGTTTTCATAGATAATTCGGGGAGTAAAGTCAAAGAACCCCCTTCCCCCGTGATACTGGTCAGGCATCACCAGGGTCATCCCCTTGGGGAGCTCCCTGGCAGCCACCTTTAAAAAGGCTTCAAAGCTTCCTCTGGTCATGGCGATATCCGCATCATCATCCCAGGGGATAAAGCCCTGATGGCGCACTGCGCCGATCAAGGTGCCAGAATCTAATGTATACCTTATCCGGTACTTCAGACAGATCCGGTGGATTTCCTTTAAAATTTTCAAGCTTGCCCTGTGGGCATTGGTTAAATCATACATGCCAAGTCCCGGCCTTCCTTCCTGGCCCTTCCGGCCCAATTTCGCTCTGGCGCTGCCTGCAGGCATGCCTGCATTTAACAGCCTGCGGCCTGCCGGATCCCCTTAACCATATAGTCAATCATCTCATCAGTCATACCCGGGTATACCCCTACCCAGAAGGTATCCCGCATAATCTGGTCGGTCACTGCAAGGGAGCCTGCGATCCGATATCCTCTTTTCTCTGCCCGCATCTGGTCAAAGCAGGGATGCTTGGTCAGATTCCCGGCAAAAAGCATCCTGGTCTGAATCCCCTTTGCCTCGATAAATGGCACTACCTGATCCCGGCTGATGGTTTCCCTGCAGGTGATCAAAAAGCCAAACCAGCTGGGCACAGAGTTTTTGCAGGGCTCTGGAAGAATGAACTTCTCCTCTGTTCCCTCCAGCCCCTTCCTCAGCCGGTCAAAGTTATATCGGCGCCGCTCCACAAATCCAGGAAACTTTTCCAGCTGGGCGCAGCCAATGGCTGCCTGCATATCCGTTGCCTTTAAATTATATCCGAAATGGGCATAGACATATTTGTGGTCATATCCCAATGGAAGCTCCCCATACTGGCGGTCAAACCGGTGCCCGCATAAATTATCCTGGCCAGAAGCACAGGAGCAGTCCCGTCCCCAATCCCGGAAGGAGCGGATAATCTTATTAAGCAAAGGATGATCCGTATACACCGCTCCCCCCTCACCCATGGTCATGTGATGGGGAGGATAAAAGCTGGAGGTGCCGATATCGCCGATGGTGCCGGTCAGCCTTTCTTTTCCCTGGTACACATACCGGCTTCCCAGGGCGTCACAGTTGTCCTCCACCAGCCACAGATTGTGCGCGTCGCAGAAGGACTTTACCGCTTCCAGATCAAAGGGATTCCCCAGGGTATGAGCCAGCATAACCGCCTTTGTCTTATCTGATACGGCATCCTCCAGACGGGTCACATCGATATTATACTGGGGGATGGTCACATCCACAAAAACAGGAACTGCGCCGTACTGGATCATAGGCGTCACTGTGGTGGGGAAGCCGGCGGCTACGGTGATCACCTCATCCCCCCGTCGAATCTGGCGCTCTCCCAGAAGAGGGGAGGTGAGGGCCATAAATGCAATCAGATTGGCAGAAGAGCCGGAATTCACTAAAGAGCAGTACTTTACTCCCAGATACTCTGCCAGCTTTTTCTCGAACTGTTCTGTGTACCGCCCGGAGGTAAGCCAGAATTCCAGGGCAGAATCCACCAGATTTACCATCTCCCGATGATCGTAGACCCGGGAGGCATAGGGGATTCTCTGCCCCTCCTGGAAGGGCTTTTTTTGATTATGATATGTTTTGCAGTACTCCGCCACCTGGTCTAAAATCTCCTGACGGGTCTGCATTTCTGTCTTATTTTCAAACATATTCTTCTCCTCATCTCTGATTTTCACTGAAAAACTCCCGGATCTGCCGGTCTGTTACCAGAAGCATGTTCTCCTTTGCCTGCCACGCCTTCCACCAGTCAATGGTCTTTTCCACAGCCTCTGCCACGTGATACCTGGGAGTCCAGCCAAACACCTTCTTCACCTTAGAACAGTCCAGCTTCAGGAAATTTGCTTCGTGGGGGCCATGGTCCCCTTGATTCACCCACTCCATGCCTTCTCCCCACAAGCGGCAGAAAAGATCGGTCAGCTGGCCGGTGGTAACGCAGTCGCAGTCGTCCGGCCCTACATTATAGTATCCGGCCTTTTCCGGGTCTCTGGCTTGTTTCATAGCTATGGTGAGATAGACTGCCAGAGGCTCCAGTACATGCTGATACGGCCTGGTGGAGTGGGGATTCCTAAGGACGATCCTCTCCCCTTTAAGCGCCGCCCGGACACAGTCCGGGATAATCCGGTCATTGGCAAAGTCCCCGCCTCCGATCACATTTCCGGCCCTAGAGGTGGAGATACGGCAGCGCTTATCCTGGAAAAAGGATTTCTGGTAGCTGTGGGTCACCAGCTCAGAGCAGGATTTACTGTTTGAGTAGGGATCATATCCGTCTAAGGGATCATTTTCCCGATATCCATACTCCCACTCCCGGTTCTCATACACCTTATCCGTGGTCACATTTAAAAATGAGCAGACACAATCCGTCCGGCGGATGCATTCCAGCACATGGACCGTTCCCATCACATTGGTTTCATAAGTATAAACCGGATGCTCATAGGAATCCCGGACTATCGGCTGGGCTGCCAGGTGGAACACTACCTCCGGCTGAACACGTTTAAATACAGATAAAAGGGCTTCCAGATCCCGGACATCCCCTTCCACAGAATCCATCTCCTTCTGAACTCCCGCCTCCGCAAATAATCCGGGGCCAGGAGCCGGCTTCAAGGCATAGCCGGTAACTCTGGCTCCTGCCATGGTTAAAATCCGGCTGAGCCAGGCTCCCTTAAATCCAGTGTGGCCGGTAATCAGCACCGGCCTCCCTTGATAAAATTCCTTTAATTCTTCCAATGAAGTATTGGCCATTTTCTTCACCTTCCAACAAGCATTCCTTTTCTCAGCTACCAAATCTTCCAGGGTGCCTTCTGGCTCTGCCACATCTCTTCCAGCTGCATTTTATCCCGCTGGGTATCCATGCATTTCCAGAAGCCTTCATGGGCAAAGGCCATCAGCTGTCCGTCCCTTGCCAGATTTTCCAGTGGGCCCTTCTCAAATACAGTCCGATCGTCCTGGATATAGTTAAAGACCTCCGGATTCATCACCATAAAACCGCCGTTAATCCATGCGCCGTCATTGTCATTCTTTTCCCGGAATGCCTGGATCCTCCCGCCATCCTGAATATCCAGGACTCCAAACCTCTGCCCTACATTTACTGCGGTGATGGTGGCAATTTTCCCGTGTGCCCGGTGAAAGCGCTCCAGCTCCCTTAAATCCAAATCAGCCACCCCGTCGCCATAAGTAAGCATAAAGGGTTCATCGTTCACATAGGGCTGAATCCGTTTTACCCGTCCTCCGGTCATGGTATTTAATCCAGTATCCACCAAGGTTACCTTCCACGGCTCGGAATAATTATTATGCACCTCCATCTGGTTATTGGCCAGGTCAAAGGTTACATCGGATGTATGCAGGAAATAATCTGCAAAAAACTCCTTCACCACATACTGCTTATAACCTAGGCAAATCACAAATTCGTGAAATCCGAACTGGGAATAATACTTCATAATGTGCCAGAGAATGGGCTTTTCCCCAATCTCAATCATAGGCTTTGGCTTTAAATGGCTCTCCTCACTGATTCTGGATCCAAATCCTCCTGCCAGCAATACAACCTTCATCGTTCTCCTCCGTATATATTCCATTTCTGCTCTTTTAAAATCCCCAGTGCTCGCCGGATGGTTTCCGGCCCATGATGGTACTGGAACAAATCCTCCAGCTCCTTATCGGGAATCTCCTCATAGCGCAGGGCAGCCGCCTCCACCCGATATCCATACTCCTTCCGGTAAGGGGCCTTCTGGAACTCTTTATAAGTAGTATAACCGTTTCCTGCCAGAATTACCAGAGAAATAAACACTGCCGCAGCCTTTATCATGCCGGCACGTCTCCTGGCCTGGAAGAAAAGGGAAAAGGTAAGGATAATTCCTAAAATCCCTGCCTGATACTGAAGCGCGTACCGGGAGCTCATCCCATAATCGCTGTTTTCAAAAATCCACCGGGCGCCCAAAACCAAAAGATGGTTCAGTCCTCCTGCAAAAATCAGCATCAGGGGTAGAAGAGAACGCTCATAAAGCCGCTCTCTAACCTGCATCCAAAGTGCTGTGAGATACGCCGCCGCCACCAAAAGGCCGGACAGATAGCACAGCGCCATCCCGGCATCCAGGCGGGTTAAGGAATCCATCATCACTTCCTCCCCCACTACCATAGAGGAAAGGCTTTTAATCAGAAATTTAGGAAAAAACAGGGGGGTCCCTCTTAATACCTCTCCAATTCCCCGTCCGGTAGCGCCTGCGTGATCCTCCACTGCAAAGGAATTACTTACCAGATAGAGGCCAAAGGGAATCAGTACCTGAAGGCCATAGATGAAATAGCCGGACAAGCGCCGCCTGTCCCTCTGCACTTCCAGAAGGAAGCAAATTCCATAGCTGAGGAGAAGAACTGCAGAATAAGAGACACAGTAAGGCCCTGCCATCCCCAAGGTAATTACCCAGGGAAGAAGCATCATTCCAAGCCTCTCCCCCTTGGTCTCCCTCTCCCCCCTCTGGCGCCGGCAAAGGGCCCGGTCCAAAAGAAGATAATGGAAGTAAAATCCGGCAAAAGCCAGGAAATGGCACCAGCCGGTTCCATTGGTCAGCATTTCCCACTTATTCAAGCTGAAAAATACCGCCATAAGAAGAAGATACCATCCCCAGCCCACCTTCCTCTCCCGGCAGTAAAGCGCAAGAATTACGGCCGCCCCTCCATGGCAAAGCACTCCCAGCACCATATCAAACATGGTGGAATACCCGAAAAAGGTCACATTAATAATCCGCTCCAGGTAATTTACCGGGATCCTGGTTAAAACATCTGCCACAAAAAACTTCTCTGGATTCCACACATCTGGCAGATAGCTATTCACCAGACGGATGTAATCAGAGTAGACCACATCCCGGGATGCTGCAAATATATAGCCAAGACAAATAAGAATTCCAAGGAGGGGAATCAGGCAGATTCCCTTTTTTATATTGTTTTGTTTCATATCCAAGCTACCACCAATCGTTTCTCTCCTCTACTCTGCCGTAATCTCCACCAATGCGGTCAGCGGCGTCTTTCCTCTCTGCTCCAGGGCCTCCTGGACAAAGAAATTATTTTCAATCCGGATGTCTAATATCTGGTAGGGCTGCGCATGTATTTGGGCATGGTAAATATTTTCCTCCACATTAAGCTGCTGATCCAGCGCTCCATCTACATAAATCCTGGTCTCCTCGCCGCCGGAGAGCATACCCGGATAGAGAAACCGAAAGGAGAGCTCTCCCTTTGGCCCCCCAAGGATGGAAAAGCTGCACTCCTGATCCATCCATCCGTCCTCATATAGGCCATAATTCACCTTAAACTTTTCTTCCTTTACAAACTGGGTAATATCCTGAAACCGATTCCCCTCTGTATCCTCCCAGAGAACCAGCATCTGATCCGTAACAAGCCCTATATCCCGGATGGTGTCGATCTCCTCCAGGCAGATATCCTCCTTCTCCCCGGAGTGTGCAAGCACATGGAAAAATTCCTGCAGCTCCTGCCTGTTGAAGGATTCCAGCCCCAAAACATAAATACGCTTCTCATACAGGGCATTCCCGTACCGCTCCAGTGTTTCCTCCGCCAGGGAATTATATTTCTCCTGGAGGCTATACGCCTCAGATGCAAAAAGCTGTCTCCGAAGGCCCCAGGCAAAGGGAATTGCTGCTATAAAATAGATTGCAAACAATCCCATGGCGATTTCTCTCCCATGGCCCTTTTTAGGAACCAGCTGCATGGTGTGCTGGGCCTGAAAATTTGCTTCCGCCGTATCCCCGGTCTGCTTTTTTGTCACGGCAATCTCCTCCTCCGAAGACATGACCCTGCCAATATAATTCAGGAACAGCAGCAGCACGCTGCAGGCCCCATAGAACAGGCTGCCATAGGCCGCAGAGCTCTCCAAACAGGCAAGGAGCGCCATAGCGGTCAGAAAAAGCCCCGCTGCTTTGACGGATTCCCATTTTCGTTCCTCCTCCCGCTGAAGCCGTATCAAAAATACAGTAAAAAGCAAAAGCAGAGATACCCCGGACACGCACAAAGAAAGCTTCATCCATGCGGAAAGCCCGGAGGGGAAGTATGGAAGCTGCCAAACCCTTGCAGGCAGGGAGCGCTGCCCTCCCCACAGACAGATGAGGAATACCAGAAAAAGCTGACGCAGCGGCCAAAACCATTTCCGCAGCTGGAACCTCTGCCGGAAAACCAAGGTCAGGTAAAACAGCAAAATCAGCACAAAATATCGCTGGCAGATCAGACAGGCGCTAAAGTACAGCCAGCAGGCGCCATGATAATACCAAACCTTTTCCTGTCTGGATGTCAGATAAATGTGAAGGCAAAACACCACGCCCACTGCCAGCCAGAGCCCCCACGCCTCCCAAAGTCCCAAAAGGCTTCCTGTCTGGCCGCTGCACATCCCAAAAAGCAAAAACAGAATTCCGCTTAAAAATCCATAGATCCACCTGCCGGATATCTGCCTGCTCATCTGGTAAAAAAAGTAGGCTGCCAAACCACTGCAAAAAATATGGATGGGAAGGAGTCGCTCCACATGAGGCCCCGCAAGGAACAGCTCCAGCCAGGCCATAAGACGGTAAAGAGGGCTAAAGCCTGTATACTCTGTAGAAAATAAAAAGGAAAAAAAGGAGCTCTCCTTATAGCTTGACCAAAGCTGCAGATCCTCTCCTCCAAGTCCCCCAAGCTTAAGCCCAGAGTTAATAAAATACGCAGCCCCCATTAAAAATCCTATGGCAATGATTTCATTTTTTATCTGCATCTGTTTTTCTATGGAAAGTGGTTTCAAATCACCGCCTCCTTTTCTCTGACTGCTGTGCTGACCATCTGGAACTATATGGCTTTAACGGTTATTCCTGTAAAACTCAGCTGCCGCTTCCGGATCTATGGGATATTCCCCCTTTAGATTTACCCGGGCTATCATGTTACGGTTTTCATACCGGATATCCGCCAGGCTTCCCTCTTCAATCAGATACCGGATCACATCCCAGGCCCTGGTTCCCTCCTCCAGATAGTCCTCCTGCACATATACATATTCGGTCTGGGCAAACCGCAAAAACTCCTTAAAGTCTGCCAGGGTTTTTACCAGCCTTACGTTCCCCCCGCTTCCAGTCACATCGTAATAGCTCTGGACATTACAGGGAAACTGCAGTACCTGTGGATGCTCTCCCACCGCAAGCACCCTGGTTCTGGGATCCTGAGACAGGATGGACCAGATCGCCTGATTTCCTCTGCTGCAGAAGGTCTCATACGTCTGCAGCTGGTGAGGATAATATCCCTTATGCCAAAGCGCGGCTGGCGTAAAGCCTACAACACCTGCCCAGTTTGCCCCCAGCATTACCACAGCCTGGAATAAAAAGCAGCCCGCCGCCAGCCCTTTCCTGGAAAAAAAGGTTCGGGACTGCCAAATCCCTGCCTGAGATAAGGAAAGAACCCCTAAAACCACTGCCAGCACATACAAAAGCATAAAATAATTTCCATCTACCTGCCAGAGCAAAAAAAGGCTTATAAGGCTGAGCGCTATGACAGCCGCACCGGCCCAGCTCACACAGATAAAGGCCTTTCTCTCCGCCTCCCTGCGGCCTTCCGTCCACTGCCGTCCCCACATCCCCCAGGCCAGCAGAAAAAGCGGGATCAGCCCGGTCCCCCAGGCAATGATCACATGGCCCATATCCTCCCCTGCCGGAAAGAAGAAAAATCCATACAGCCGCTTCAGGAAAAATAGTATGCTTTCCTGTACACCCATTTCCAGTCCCTGATCCGGTATGGCGGAAAATGCATAGGGCCACTGTACAGAGAACCCCAGCTTTTCCCAAATCGAGGTAAATACAGAGGTTGAGGGCACTCCGGTCATCTGGTAGGTGCGGAGCCAGGTCCCAGTCCACGCACCCAGCCCGGAAATAAGCGCTGCGCTTAAATATCTCTTTTCCTTCCAAAGGCCCTTCCACAAAACCGCCCCCTCCTTCCACAGGTAAAGCAGGCAGATCAGGGAGATGGCCGTGGAAAAAACTACTGCGGTCGGCTTCATGGCAAAGCTTAAAAAGCAGCTGCCTGCGGCAATGCCAAACCATTTTTGAGCGTCCTCTCCCTTTTTAGTAAGGAGGCCCGCTGCTCCATTCAGGATACACAGCTGGCAGACTAAGGTGGCAATATCGCTTTTAGCCGTAATCGCCATATTCATCACGCCGGGTATCATGGATACAAAGGCCGCCGCTTTTATTTGCTGAAGGCGTGTGCCCCCTAAACTTCCGGTGAGCTCATAAACAAGGAGCAGCGCCAGCAAGGTCAGCCACAGATTAAAGCAGAAAAGATACCCGTACGTAGCTGTTCCGGCCATGGGAAAGGAAAGGATCTCAAATCCCTTTGGGTAGGTGTATACCAGATTGATATTGCCCAGATTCTCATAGATTCCTCTGCCATTATCCAGAATATAGGGGGAACGGAGCCCATAGTGCAGGGAATCATAGTCTGCACCCTGATTCAGCCTGGCCAGCTGGATGAATACCATGGTAAACAAGATAGCCCAGTACAGCCCCTCTCCTTTTCCTGAATCGGTCCCTTCCCTTCTCTGCTCCAGGCCCTTCCCACCGGACATTTTCCGAAAAAGCCCGACTGCCATAGCCAGAATCAGGGCTAGGGTCATGCCTGCCCCCAGGATCCGGATACGGCCCAGGCCTCCGATGGAGAAGGCGGATAAAAGGCAGATGAGGCAGATCCATCCTCCTGCTCCCATAAGAAAGGCTTCTGAAACATTAACACCTTCCCTTCGGCCGGCGAAATTCCCTATCAGTCTTCCGAAAAGGAGAATTCCTAAAAGCCAGGCGCCAGAAACCAGAAATGGAAGGAAAATCTGATGGCACCAGGTTCCGACGGCAATCCCGGCCCCGATTCCGGCGATTCGGATCCATCCTTTTCTGGGGATGCAGCAAAATCCCAGCATCCAACCGAAAAACAGGAGCGTCTCAGCCATCGCCTTCCTGCCCTGACTGCAAAGGATGTATGTCTCTAAGGTTCCTGAGCAAAGGAGCATACCTGCCCCGGTAATCAGGCAGAAGATTCCCGCCCCGGCCCATACCCATTGTCTTACGCCTTGATTTATCATTCTCATCCCGCATCATCCCTATCCAGCATTTATATTGTTACGGTTCACGGCTGCCGTTCACAGCAGCTTTATATTTCATAGGAGTCATAGGCCTTCTGGTAATATTTCATCAGAAGCCCTGCTACAGCCTCCGGCCAGATCCGCCGAAACATCCGCTCTTCCTCTTCAAACCGTAGAGCCTCCCTCATACAGGTATTGGTAGCTGCCTCCGGGTGAAGCCGGTGATATACCAGCGGGCGCTCCACACAGATAAACCTGCCAGGCTCCTCTGCCATGGTGATCAGCTTATCCCAGTCCAGGACAAACCGGCAGGCAGTATTAAAAAACGGCTGCATATCTCCTTCCTGTGGATCCTTGCGGTAGGTACAGGCCGGACAGCAAATGGGATTTCCAAAGCACAAAGCCGCTTTTTTTACAGGAGGCAGATGGTTCAGCCTGGAAAACCGCAGGGGAAGCCGCAGAAGCCGTTTCACCATCTCCATCCGCTCCCCCCTGGCCAGCTGCCGTCCCTTCACCGTTACATAGTCTGTGGTAAACAGGGTAACATCCGGATACCTGGTCACTGCACGCTCCAGCTCCTTCACATAATTTCTTCCGTACAAATCATCCTGATGGGCGATGGTTACATACCTGGCCTCTGCCATCTCATAGGCAAAATTCCAGTCCTTTCCAATCCCGCTCTCACCCTCCCGCACAAAAACAGGCAAATGATACTGCTCTGCTAATCCCCGGATATACGGGCTGGGGGTCGAGGTACATACAATCACATCCGTAGGGCGGCTTTGCCCTGTCACAGAGCGGATGCAGGCCTCCAGATAGGGAGAATCCCCAAAAGAGCAGATGGCAAAGGTATGTAAATTTTTCATAGCAGGCTTTCCTTTCCGGCTGTATGCAGCCTATATCTTTTACTTTCGGAAGGGATTGGGCTTCAGCAGAAACGCAGCGAACAGGCTTAGCAGTGAAACACCCACAAAGGTATAGGTGATCCCAATCCAGTTTTTCGACATACAGTTTATCTTGATGATATCCGGCATCAAAGGCGTAATCACCCCGTCCAGCCATATAAGCACCGGCACATGGACTGCCATGATCAGCATACTGTTTTTCCCAAATAAAGCGAATGCTTTGGCAAGGGGAGGACAGTGGGCAAGCAGCTTAGATCCCGCCAATATCAGATAGCAGCCGCATAAGGCGGCCAGGTAAAAGCTCCATAGGCCCTGATTGCCAAACCATGCTGCATTGATATCCACACGGCCATTCTGCCGGACGCAGAGCAGCCAGAGAAAAAGGGCTGGAACCGCCAGAAGAAGCTCTGCCTTCCAGCTCCAGGCTGAGGATGTTTTCTTAAGCCGTTCACCCAGCTGTCTGGCCAGATAGCCGACATAAAAGAATCCCTGCATAATCATAGCCAGCTCAAAGCCCCAGGGCAGCCGGAATTCTGTAAGCTTAATCCTCCATCCTGCTGCCATCACAAGACAGACGGCGATTCCCTCCAAAAAGTACCTCTGCCATGGCTTCCTTCCCAGGGCGCCCACCTGCAAAATCAGGTAAAACCAGATATTTGCCACAAAAAACATGGTCAAAAACCAGATGGGCAGGTTAGGCAGGTAATTCCGGATCCCGATGCCCCACAGCATTCCCACAGCGTATTGGAGCATTTCCTGCTGATTATCCGGCCATGCATAAAGAATGGAAAACAAGGCAAACAAAAAATATGGCTGCACCAGCCGGTAAAACTTTTTGGAAAAAAAGGTAAAAAAGCGCTCCCTCTTCTCCATCCAATAGCCTCCAAGGAGCAAAAAGACAGGAAGCTGCACACTGTATATAATTTGATTCATTCTCCCGTCATATTCAAAAAACCGGTTCATATGACCCAGTATCACCAGAAGAATGCCGATTCCCTTAGCCACATCAATCCACAAGGTTCTCTGCTTCATAGCGTGACCTCTAGAAAAACCGTTCTTCCAGCATCAGGCAGAGCGCATGGTAAATGGGAAGATGAAGCTCCTGGATCCGGTAGGTCTCTTCCTCTGGCACGATGATTGCCACATCCGCAGCCTTGCCCAACCCGCCCCCGTCCTTTCCAGTAAGCCCGATTACCTTCATCCCCTTTGCCTTTGCCACAGCCGCTGCATACAGGATATTCTTCGCGTTTCCAGAGGTGGAGATCCCTAAGAAAACATCTCCCCTTACCCCATAGCCATAGGTCTGCTGGGCAAAGCCTAACAGGCCGTCCACATCATTCAAAAAGGCGGTGGATAAGCCGGGATGCCCGGTCAGGGCGATGGCGGGAAGGGTCCCCTGAAGCTTTTTCGCCAGCTCCTCCCCCCGCTCCTTATCCGCCTCTGCTAGGGCCTTTGCAAACTCCTCTGGCACTGGCCGCTTCTTGCAGAAGCCCTTCATCAGCTCTCCCACAATATGCTCACTGTCTGCACAGCTGCCTCCATTCCCCGCTACCAGAAGCTTTCCTCCTGTCTGATAGCACTGCTCCAGAATCTCATATGCCTGATAAATCTTCTCATTCACCGGTGCAAGCGCCGGGTATCGCTGGATTAAATCCATTAATTGTGTTTCCGGTTCCATGTCCTTCATTCCTTTCTCTGCATCGCAGCAGCCTTCTCGCAAGTCTCTCATCTCAGGGAGCCGCCCTCCCGCCCCAGAACCCACAGGGCCACATCCAATAGGGTTTCTCCAAAAAAATCCATGGAATGGGGATTTTCCCCGTCAGGCCTTCTGCAGGCCGCTTCATACAGTCCCTTTCCATATCCGGTCCCCACCAGAGCCGTGTGAAGGCCGAACCGGGCCCCTGCCTCTGTGTCCAGCCATTTATCCCCTATCATATAGGAGTGGGCCTTATCCACCGGGGCTTCCCGGTCTGCCTGCTCAAACATGCCGATGTCCGGCTTACGGCAGCGGCAGCGGATCCTATAGGGGCCGATTCCCTCCTTTGGATGATGGGGGCAATAGTAGCAGGCATCCACATGGGCTCCCTGCTCCTCTAGAAGCTGGTTCATATACTGATGGAGCAGCTTTACATCCTCCTCCCGGTAATAGCCTCTGGCCACTCCCGCCTGGTTGGTCACTACCACCACCCGGAAGCCTGCCTCATTCCACAGCCGGATCCCCTTCGCCGCCCCGGGAAGAAGCTTAAAGTCCTCCGGACGGTGGAGATAGTGTACTTCCTCATTAATGGTGCCGTCCCGATCCAGGAATATCGTCTTATACATGGAATACATACTCCTTATCTGGAAGCTGCACCCTTACCTTGCCGTAGTCCCAGCGCTCCTCATCTGAGGCCCAGCTCTGAGCGCCCCGCAGCTCAAAGTTCCAGTCCGCCAGCTGGCCGCCTGCCTGCTCCATCCTTGCCGCCACCTTATGGCGGACATTATAGGGGCAGTACATTAAAAGATAGCCTCCGCCTCCTGCGCCCAAAAGCTTTCCTCCCAGGGCGCCTGCCTTGACCGCCTCCTCATAAAGGGCGTCGATCTGAGGATTAGTGATCTTGCTGCTCATCCGTTTCTTGCTCTCCCAGCTATAGTTCAGCAGCCGGCCAAAGCTGTATAGATTTCCCTTCAGCAGCTCATCCTTCATGGCATGGGCCAGAGCCTTCACCTCGCACATAGCCTCAAAGGCATCCTTTTTCTCGTAATTGCTCACCTGATCCTTAATAATATTGGCAGACACATGGATATTTCCAGTATAGCACAGCAGAAGATTATACTGCAGCTCGTGGATAATATCCTTTTTAATCCGGAGGGGATTTACCACCACATTATTTCTCCCATGAAACTCGATAAAATTAAAGCCGCCGAAGGTAGCCGCATACTGGTCCTGATAGCCTCCGGCAATATTTAGATCCAGTCTCTCCACCTGATATGCCAGATCGGCCAGCTGATACCCATCCATCTCGATTCCCTTCCACCTGGCCATGGCCACCAGCATGGCCACCATCACCGTGGAGGAGGTTCCCAGGCCAGAGCCGGGAGGCGCGTCGCACTGCAGGTAAACCTCGCAGCCCTGGTGGATCTCCATCGCCTTTAGCGCCGCCTTCACCAGATCCAGCTTTCCGTCATAGACATAGTTTTCCTTTGTATTGTATTTTACTGTCATGTCAAAATCCAACGAATGGACAATGATCTGATCATCTCTTCTTGGAACAATGGAGCAATAGGCATATTTATTAATAGTGCTTCCTAAAATCGCCCCTCCCTGCTCCACACAGAAGGGCTCCACATCGGTTCCCCCGCCGCCAAAGCTGACGCGCAGGGGAGCACGGCCTCTGATTACCATGGTATCTCTCCTTTTTTCACATCCTCCTGGAACCGGAAATAGTCCTCCGGCACACCGATATCGATAAAATACCCCTCGTTCACCACACCTCCAAGGCGACGGCCAGCGGCCATCCATCGGGGAATCATTTCATTTTCCAGGGAAACCTTGCCCTCAGGGATCTCTGACAGCAGGCTTCTGTTCATCAGATACACTCCGCCATTAATAGTCCCCGGCACGGCTTCCTGAGTCTTTTCATTAAAGCCGGTTAGCATTCCCTGGCAAAGGACTGCCCGTCCATAGCGTGATACATCCTCCACCTGCCTGAGCACCAGGGCAAAGTCCAGTCTCTGCTCCTCCTTCACCCTCCAGAGCCTTCCGTAGTCCATCTGGTAAAAGGTGTCTGCATTTAACACATAAAACCAGTCGTCGGTAATCTGCCATCCGGCATTCTTAATGGCGCCGGCTGTTCCAAGAAGGGCTTCCTCATAGGCGTAGGAGGCCTGGATCCCAAAGCTTTTTCCATCCTGAAAATACGCCTCCACCATGGAGCCCTTGTAGCCCACAGCAAAAATTATTTTCTCGATCCCCTGGCTCTTAAGCTGACGGATCAAATACTCCATAAATGGCCTTCCTTCAATCAGGGCCATGGGCTTGGGCCGGTCCGCCACCACGCTCCGCAGCCTGGTTCCCAGTCCCCCCGCTAATAATATCGCCTGCATTCTCTGCTCCCTTTCTCTGAATCTAGTGTCTTGGCTGAATATAATTCAGACAAGACACTCGCCTTACAGAAAGTCCTCCCGTATCCGCGCCCAGGCTCCATCCATGCTGAAATTCCTCCGGATATACTCCTGGGTGCCATCCGCCATCTCCTTCAGGCGGCCTGTATCCCCATACAGCCGGATCACCTCCGCGGCAAACTCCTCCGGTCCGTCCACGATGGAAACCACGGATTCCACTCCGGGGAGCCCCTCTGCCCCTACTGAGGTTGTGACAATGGGCGCGCCGTAATAGATCGCCTCCACTACCTTTCCCTTCACACCTGCCCCGTAGCGGAGAGGAACCACTACCATACGGCAGTTCTGATAAAGGGAAGTCAGCTCCTCCTCAGACACAAAGCCCTTTAGCACCACTCCGGGGATCTCCCCCTCCAGGTCCTGAATCTCCTGGGTCACTCGGGAGCCTACCACATAAAACTGGATCCCTGGCAGCTTTTCACGAATCCTTGGAAATACTTCCCTGGCAAACCACAGCACTCCGTCCCCATTCGGCGGATGGGCAAAGCCACCTACAAATAATAATCCTTCTCTCCGGGCAAAATCCTCCTGGATAGACTCCGGGAAGCTTTCAAATACATAGGCTGTAATAGCCTTTACGGAAAGGCTCTCATCCACCTGGTGTATTGCATCCACCTCCACCTGAGAGGGATAGTAGGACACAGCCGCCTTTTGCATCATCGAAAGCTCAATGGACTTCCAGTAATCGGATTCCCGCTTTTTTTTCATGTCTCCAGTCAGCTGGAACTCCCGCAGCTCCCGCAGGAAATGGAGGTCATGGCCATAGTAAATCACCTTTATCTTCGTGTGATCCTTGATAAAATCTACGTATTTGCTGGCGATATGGGGACGGTTTAAGTAGGCGATGGCGATCTCATCCCCATTTTCCTTCAGCCAGTCCCAGATTTTCGTTTGGTATTCCTCCCCGTAGAGGATCTCGATCCCCATCTGCTGTAGGACAGTGGAGTAGGGCTCTTCATGGAGGAAATTATCCCCAAGGAATTTCACCACATAGCCCTGCTTTAAAAACAGCTTTAAATACTGGAAGGTGGTCTTTGACCCGGCGTCCCGGTCATAGGTAGGTACATAGTGGTCCACCACCAGGATAATCGGCTTTCCCATGCTTCTCTCCCTGGCCCGGAAGGGATTGGGATTCCCGGTATTCACACACTGGTTCTTTAGCTCCTTCGCCCACTTTTGCCGCAGCTTTTCCCCATTCTCTACCTGATACCGTTTTAAGCCGGTGCCATTCACATCTGTTCCATTAGAAATGCCTTCAAAGTGGATCACCTTGGAAAGAGGCTGATACACCACCCGGTATCCCGCCTTCCGCACAGCAAAGGCCAGATCGGAATCTTCGCAGTAGGCCGGGGCAAACCGTTCATCAAAGCCGCCGATCTGCTGCCATAGCTCTCGGGAAAGCAGAATCGCCGCCCCGGAAATATAATCTACATCCTTAACATAATTATATTCCGCCTTCTCCGGGTCATCCAGCCGTCCGTAATTCCAGCCGGATCCGTCGCTCCAGATGATCCCGCCGGCCTCCTGAAGCCTGCCGTCAGGATAAACCAGTTTTGAGCCCACCATGCCGATGGAGGGATCCGACTGAATCAGACTTACCAGGCTGTCCAGCCATCCTGGGGTAACCTGGGTATCATTGTTTAAAAACATAAGATAGCGGCCCCTGGCATGCTCTGCCGCCTGGTTACAGTTTCTTAAAAAGCCCTGGTTTGTGTGGTTGCGGCTGATAACCAGATTTTCTGTATAGCGCTCCAGATCCTTGGTGGCATCCTCCGACACATCGTCTGCGATAATCACCTCATAGGCCACATCCCTTGTATGCTCTAAAATCGAGCAGAGGCAGGCATAGGTATAGTGCACCTGATTATACACAGGAATCACGATGGACACCAGAGGCTTCTCACAGTCCGGGAAAACAAGCCTGCCTTTCTCCAGATATCCATTTCCGATGGCAAAATCTCCGGCGATCCGGTTCCTGCCTTCCTCTGTGGCATAAAGCCTTCCATAGCGAATGGGGTGGCGGATGGTATTCACTCCGTACTCCAGAAGCTTTCTCCTTCTGGTTCCCTTGGGGAAGCCGGCATTCACCTGGTTTTTCACCTTGCGCCACACCTTAAATACCGCTGCTTCATGGCGGTTCAGATAGGTGAGAAGCTTTCCCATCTCGTCGATCTCCCGCCGCAGATCCTTTATCATCGACTCCAGATTGGCGATGTGATTATTAGAGAGGCGCTGGGTTTCGTTCCTTTTGCGGATCTCTGCGTTTTTATCTTCTATCTCCCCCTGAAGCGCAAGGATCCGGTCTCTGGCCAAAAGCAGCTCCTGATGCTGCGCCCTCAGCTCCTCCATGGAGGTCACCGGCTGCTGGTACTGGGTAAGGAACTGCCCCTCCTCCCCGTGGACGTAGCGCTGAAAGGACTCCTCCATGGAGCGGTAAATGTCCCCGGTCTCCCTTCCTATACCAAATAGCTCCAGGTAATCGGGAAGAAACCCGTCTCTCCAGCCCAGGGCGCCCTTAAACCGTTCAAAAAAGTAATACAGATTCCGATACTTTAAGAAGCCAATGGGGATGGGGAAATCAAATACCCACTCATAATCAATCACCCACACCTGGCCCTGGACCTCCATCAGGTTCTCAAACAGGCCGTCCACATTAGACACAGAAAGGCTGCTGTCCTTAAGCCTTGGGATCGCTCCAAATACCTCTGTAAATTCAGGGGTAATTACAAACTCCATCTCCGGGTTCTGGAAGATCCGGCTTAGTCCCTCCTCCAGCACATCCTTTGGCTCACGTCCCTCCTGGATCTCCCTTCCCATCCTCTGGGCCATCGTCTCCCCGGATAGAAAGGGAAACCTTACCCGATCCATTTCCTGCTCAAGAGGCGCCAGCACAAGGAGATCCGGATTCTGCCCGGAAAGCTTTCTCTGCTTCTCCCGCAATGACTGGATGTGAGGCTGTCCCGCAGGAGAAAGGGCTGCCTTTTCCACATACCGCACCCCGTCTTCCTCCAGGATGCTGGTGCGGATCTGATATCCCGGCCTTCTGGTCCGGTTATATTTTACAAATAAAATCTCCTTCATAGCTTCTCCCAAATCGCAAAAAACGAGTTTGCAAACTGCGGAAACCCGCCAATCTCTCCCACCCGGTCAAAGGCCTCCTCCTCTGAGAACACGCGAAGCCTGGGCCTCTCATACTCGGCAAACAGGCTGGGGAGCTCTCCCTTAGGAGGAAGATACCTGTCTGAATAAATCGCTGTGGGCAGCTTATAATCCGGCATGGGATAGTAAATATCCTCCCGGCCCTTAAGCGTTCCCAGGATCTGCTTCAGTCCCTCCAGGCTCACAGACCATTCATCCGGATCAGCCTCACCTCCGGCCCACAGCTTCATCCCGCCGGAATTTTGCAGGGCCAGAGCCAGTCTTCCCTTTTCCTTCACCAGTCTGGCTGCCTGGTGTATCAGATCCGCAAGCCCCATCGCTTCCTTCCTGGGACCAATGCAGAAGACCCAGTGGAAATCCCCTTCCTCCAGATCCTCCAAGCTCCCCTGCTGGTAGCGGATATTTCCCAGATCCTTCCACCGCCTTTTATTCACTTCCAGATTCTCCAGCCGTTCATCCAGCACCAGAACCTCCCCAGCTCTCTGAGCCAGGCAGCCGGTTATGGCCCCATAGTCTGAGCCGATCTGCAGCACCCGCTCTTTGGGCCCCACCTCAAGCCACTGGACTAAATTATCCCGAAGGGGCGACAGCGCCATGAGAAGCTCCGGCTGGCTGCCCTGCTCCAATATCCTCCGGATCCCCTCTTCCTTCGAACCGTACTGGTCCATTAAATCAAGTATCTCATAGCTAATCTCTCTCACAAGCGATCTCCATCCTTTTTTACCGCTGTTACCTGGGATTCCATGTCGTATACGCCTACTGTATTCTTATTGGAAATCACAGTAATATTTGCCACATCATAAAGGCGGTGGTACACCACATGCTCCCCCTGTTCAAATCCAGTACAGCTCATTGATAATAAGTACTCGCCTCCCTGAAGGGTCATCTTCTGGGTAAACTCCACCTGGTATTCATCTCCGCACTTTACAGGCTGAATATCCGCCCCCTCATACATGGTATTGGTCCCGGTTAAATCAGTCCCCTTCTTATCCTTGATAGTATAAGTAAAAATAGGCGCCTGGATATCTGCCGAAAACCGGATGCACTCCCGTATGGTGAACATCTCTCCCTTTAATAGAAGATTAGTCAGATTCCCCCGGGCGTCAAACAGCCCCAGATCATAGATCTCCGCCCTTTTGTCCCCATACTCCGTCCGGTTCGCATTGATGGTAATCTGCTCCCTCATTAACTTGGAAGGCCCACGCCCTTCCATCATGCCGCCGGAAAAGTCAGACATCTCCACCTCCGGCAGGGCTTCCTCCTTCAGCTCCTTCTCCAGGGCTTCCATCTGCCCGGCCAGGATCTTTTTATATAAGTCTACCATATGGCCGGCACTGCCCTGAGCCACAAGCTGGCCTTTATTCAGCAGCACCACCTTATCACAGTATTTGATAATGCTTCCCATATCATGGGTTACCATCAGGATCGTAGTGCCGCTTTGGCGGATTTCCTCCATCCTCCGGTAGCATTTTGCCTGAAAAAACACATCCCCTACAGACAGAGCCTCGTCCACAATCAGGATCTCCGGCTCCACATTAATGGCCAGAGCAAAGGCAAGACGCACAAACATACCGCTGGAATAGGTCTTTACCGGCTGGTAGACAAAATCTCCAATCTCTGCAAAATCCAGGATATCGGAAAGCTTTTCCTCCATCTCCTTCCTGGAATAGCCCATCATCGTACCATTCATAAAAATATTTTCAATCCCGGTATAGTCCATGTTAAAGCCAGCTCCCAGCTCCAGCAGAGCGGATATCTTCCCATCTACCTTCACCTCACCGGCTGTGGGGGTCAGCACTCCGGTGATAATCTTTAAGATGGTGGATTTCCCGGATCCATTGGTTCCGATAATCCCCACGGTCTGCCCCTTTTCCACATCAAAGGAAATCCCCCTCAGTGCAAAAAAGTCCTTATGGTACTCCTTGTGGGACAGGCTTAAGGACTCCTTTAACCGGTCGATTGGTTTCTCATACATTCGATATATTTTCGTCACATCCCTCACGGATATGGCACATGCTTTCATTTTCTCCGGCATAAGCTCCTCCATCCCTTCCGAGAATTATACCATAACTTCCCGTTTTTTCCTAGTGTGATTCCTTTTTCTGATAATTTTCATAAAAGCCCGAAAGATTTCTCACAGCCTCTTCCCCCGGCTCTCCTTCCAAATCTACAACAGCAATAATATTTCCATTTTCCCACCAAATATCCGTTAAAATCCCCTCCCGGATACAGTCCTCCAGCAGTCCATAGCCCAGATATTCCTCTGCCATGTTTCCTGCCTCCACATAGATATAATCCGTTTTAGCATAGCTTAAATATTCCCGAAATGCTTCTGTGCTTTCAATCAGCTGCTCATTTCCGCTGGAGCTGCTGATATCCACGTAGGACTGGACATTACAGGGAAAGGCCAGCACCTCCGGATGGGATCCAAAGGCGATCACACGGTTTTCCGGATCCGATGCTAAAGCCTGCCATATCCTCTCATTTCCCTTCGCCGCCATGGCCTGGTGCTCCAGGGCCTCATGATTATAAAAGCCAGGATTTAAAATCCGGACTGGGGTAAAGCCCACTGACCAGGCCAGATTTGATAAAGAGATCATAAATCCGCCAAACAGGGTCAGGGGCAGCAGCAGGCATCCAAGCCCTCTCCTAAGCCTCCGGTCCTGGATCCCAAGCAGCCGGCAGCAGCCGTACAAAATCACCAGGGTGTAAAGAAGGATAAAATAATTCCCATCCACCTTCTTTAAGCTGTATATGCTGTAAATACTGACAAAAATCAGGGGCAGCAGTACCATAGTGCAGTGGGCCCTCCTCTGTCTCTCCAGCCGGCTTAAGGAAGTTCTCCCTCTTACCATCAGTGAACACAGCCAGACCAGCGCAAAGAACAGGATCGTCAATCCGCACCAGGCAATTAAAACCCGATCCATCTCTTCCCCCTCCGGCAGGAGAAAGACGCCGAAAAGCCGCTTTAAAAGCTGCCCTGCCTCCTCTGTCCATGTAGGCTTTGCGCCATATTCCGGAAGATCCCACACCAAAAAGGGATAGCGGATCTGAAAGCCAATCCGCTGAAAGATTCCTGAAAAAATCGAGGTGGCCGGCACGCCTACAAACAAGTATGTCCGATACCAGATCCCTGCCAGGGCTGCAAAGCACAGCATCCCCGCCGCCCAGGCCCCCCTAGGCATTTTCCGGATCCCTTCCCTTATCACCAGCCACTCTCCCAGAAGGTAGAGCGCGCTCATGCCGAATACGGCGGTAGAAAAGATGATGGCGGTAGGCTTCATAGTCCAGGACACAAGGAGCGCCCCAAAGCTTACCATCAGCCGCTCCATGCTTCTGTCCTGAATAAACCGGAGGATTTCCAGAAGCATGATCAACTGAAGCAGCAGTGTTATTATATCGGTTTTCCCGGAAATGCTAAGATTCATAATCCCGGGAACCCCGGCCATCAGACAGGGAAGGAAAAGTGCCCGCTCTCTTGCCATGTAGCATTTAGCCAGGGAATATCCCAGGTATAGGACAACCACAGTCAGCCACAGGTTAAAGGCCAGAAGAAAGCTGTGGGACGGCAGGTCGCAGAGCGGAAGAGTTAAAACCTCCCACCCCTTTGAATAGGTGTACACCAGGCTGACGGTCCCCATATTCTCATAGATTCCTCTGGGGCCGTTGTCCAGCATATATTCTGAGCGGACTGAGTACCATAGGGTATCATGATCCAGAGAAATATTCATCCGCCCGGCCTGGAGAAGCACCATCAGAAGAATAAAGACTACCATCCCCTTCCTTAAGGGCCCTGCAAAAAGCCAGTCCCACCGGCTCAGCCCATCAAGCCTTGCCATCCCCCTTCCTCTCCCAGACCGAATCCAAAGCAAAAGAAGTCCCCCGGCTATGATTCCTGTCAGGATTCGCAGATTCGGTATGGCCCCCAGCCCTGCTGCGGACATAGCACAAAACAGTACAAGGATTCCGCTGCATCCAAAAAGGAAATCTCTTCCAATCCCTCCTTCGGACTTCAGGCAGAAAAGCCTTCGCCCCATCCAATTTCCCAGGGCGCAGAGAAAGACCAGATAAGCCCCGGCAATCACCACCGGCAGAAATACCACATGGCACCAGAAAAACAGCCCGCATATCACCGCAGCGGCCACTGCCCTTCCTCTCACAGAAGGTAGAAAAAAGAAGCAGGCAAAAAGCAGCGCCGACAAGCATGCCAGTTCCCATATCATAGAATGGTACTCCCTTGAGCATAAGGTCCAGGAATATATCCCCTGCCAGGCCAGCCGGTAAACCCCTAAGGCAATCAGCCCCAGAACTATTCCCGTCACCACAAGCCATAAGGCCATCGACAGCTGAGTCTCTTTCTTCATCTGAAGCGCCCCTTTCTTCCATTAATTCCCTTGTTCCATATGCCAAATAGCCCCTGCACCAGCCTCTCTGCCAAAAGCACAGCTGTATTATCGAAAACCACGGCAAACATCAGGCTGCCAAAAAGCGCCAGAAGGGATTGAAGCACCACCGCCAGGCCTGCCATCCCTCCCCCAAGGCTTCCTGCATCCACCTGCAAATGCTTCTCCACCACCACAAATAACATAAACCAGTGGATCATTAATACAGAAAAGCTGTACCGGCTCACCAGCTGCACCAGCATCCTTCCTGGAAATGGTGCTTTCCTTCTCAGAAAGAAAAGAAAAATCCCCATGGCAAACAGCAGCAGAAAAATGGAATCATTCATCACTGCGCCAGCCCGTTCCGGCAGAAAGAACTGGATCATGAGAATCGCCCCTCCCCCAATCCATGCCCCGAGATAAATCCTCTTGTCATAGCGCTCCTCCGGAAGCCTGGTAAGCCAATATCCCATAAAGAAGATCCCCTCCCAGGAAAACCAGGGCACACTCAGCCCTGGTAGAACTCCCAGCAGAGAAAGGCCGGTTTTCGCCCCCATACCAAATAAAATCAATGCTGCAATCCCATCCAGCACAGACTCGGGCATATCCCGCACCATAAAACGCAGCAGGGGAACCCCCACATACAGCTGAAGCAATACATAGATCAGCCAGAAATGAGGCACCAGCTCCATGGGGCCTGAAAGGATCTGGATGAGAGCCTGAACAATCGATGGAAGGGACAAGGACACCAGTCCGGAGCGGTGAAGGTAAAACAGATAATACACCGTCATAGGAATGACCACCTTCTGCACTCGCTTCTGATAAAAGGCCCCCAGAGTCTCCTCCCGGTACGGGATAAGGAGTGCACCGCTGATGAGCACAAAGAGAAGGTTACAGCATAAGCCCAGCCCGGAAGCCCCGGTAAACACATACCGCCACCTGGCGGCCTGGGGCTGCTGGGCTGCCGCCCCCATGCTGTGAACCAGTATCACCAGCATGGCGGCCAAAAACCGGAGTATGTCCAGATATTCTCTCCTGCCCTCCTGATCCTGGTTCAGCCCCAGAAGCCTCTGCCCATAGCCTCCCCAGCTTAATCCGCTTTTTCTCTTATCCTCCTGGTGTATCCGGCAGATCAGCAGAGCTGCTGCCGCAAAAATGCTCCATTTGATTGCTTCCTTCATCCATCACACCATCTGTCCATTTATTTTCAGCCACTTTCTCTGCTCCCGGTAGTCCGGCAGTATCCGCTCCACCTCCGCCCAAAACGCCGGCGAATGGTTCATCTCCTTCCGGTGGGCCAGCTCGTGAACCACCACATAATCCAGAACCTGAGGAGGCATCAAGATCAGCTTCCAGTGAAAGTTTAAATTCCCTTTGCCGCTGCAGCTGCCCCATCGGGTTTTCGCCGCCCGAATGGAAATTCTCTCGTAGCTGACTCCCATTTTCCCAGCAAAATACTCCGTCCGTTCCTTAAGCTTTTTCCTGGCCTGTTCCCGATAATACTTTTCCATCTCCGGATGTTTTACATAATCCGGCAAATCCCGCTTATCCTCGGTCTTCCTCTTCCCCTCCATCATCAGGTATTTTTCAATGATCCACCCTTCCTTCTGCTGCGCAAAGGTCTGGAGCGTCTTATCCGCCATTTTCCTTGGAGACCGCAGGGTAACATGACCGTCCCTGCCTACCTCCAGCCCTAAGGTTTTTCTGTCTGAATATACCACATTAATCCATATCTCCCGCATTTCTCCCTGATAGGAGAATCCCAGCTTCATCTGTTTTAACATCCCACTCCCCCCCTGCTCTGGGTTGGCCCGCCGCTCACAGCAACAGCTATGCACAAAAAATGGCCCTTCTTTCCTCCTTAATGTGAAAAAAGCACTGCCAAACAAAGGTTTCACAGTGCCCAAAAGCTAAAATACTACAAGACATCTGAAAAATGAGGCCGCAGACGCTTAAATACCTTTAGCCCCAAAAGCATCAGCACAATGGTCACGGTCCAGAAGTAAAGCGTCAAGGTAGGCCTCTCCCAAAACCAATTTCCAGTCAGCATACAGTCCCGGTAGCCCACCACAATGTAGTAAAAGGGATTCAGCTTAAACACCACTCCAATCCAGGGCGCCTTGCTGATAAATAATCCCTCATCATACATAATGGGAACCAGCCACATGCCAAACTGCAGAGCAATTCCCACAATCTGAGTCATGTCCTTAAAAAACACCTGAATGGAGCTTGTAAGGAAGCAAAGGGCCAGGGCCAGCACAGCCGCAGCAAAGGAATAATAAATGACCTGAATCCAGGTGAGAAAAGGCTGCCACCCATAGCAGACATACAGCCCAAACATAATCAGCACAAAAAACCCATGGACCATCATACAGGATACCAGCTTGATAAGCGGCAGCACCTCCACCTGAAATACCACCTTTTTTACCAGATAGCTGTATTCCTGAAGGCAGCCTGTCCCCGCATTCATGGCCTCGCTGAAGAAAAACCAGGGTACGATGCCCGGCACCAGCCAGAGCACATAGGGCGCATTCACCGGTGGTCTGGAGGCAAAGCCATATGGCCCGAAAATCAGGAAATAAATCAGCACCGTTACAATGGGCTGGACAAACATCCACACCACGCCAAAGTAAGAGCCCACAAACCGCTTATGAAAGTCTGCCTTCGCCAAGTCCAGTATTAATTTTCGTTTTTTTATAATCTCCTTACCCAGGGAGAGCACATATTTCATAATCCAACCTGCCTATTCTTTCACGGTTTCTTCTACAGACATAAAGGAACCATCACCGTTACCCAGACTGTTGCCAGAAGGAGCCCGGCCGATACCCCAAGTACTCCCGTATGATACCACATATTTTTAAATCGCGCAACGATGGACCTGGTCTGGAACAAGAGATAAAGCAGGTACAGGACAGGCAGATAATATCTTCCCTGCACTCCGGCAATCTCCACCCGCCCCGGCTCCGTATAGGCGATGTACATGGATGTCCACACCAGCAGGACACTTCCTCCCAGCATGAAAAAGATCCACACCCTTTGCCACATGCTTAAAGACTGGGGGCTGGTAAGCTTTGTGTCCGTCACTACCGTAAATCCCGCCAGCCCGGCTGCCAGCCAGGTAAAAGGACTTTCCGCCAGATGCCCCTGAAGGGAGAAAACATCCCGCCCAAAAACCATCTTCGGCAGGGTCCGGAAAATATTCGCAAATAAAATCTTCAGGTATCCGAAGAAATGCCCTAAAATATAGCTCATCTGGCCCACCTCGCTGGTAGCTCCTCCCCGTATGTCCCCGGTATCCTTTGGCGCAATGAGCACCGGCAAAATAAAAGAGGCCAGAAGCGCTGCCAAGAGAAGGAAAATCCCAGTCCGCATCAAATATTTCTGCCGTTTATCGGCAAATTTTTTAGCCGGAAGGAGCAGAAGGATTAAAACCATAGGCGCATACACTGCCTTAGGGCTGCACCCTAAGAAAAAGCACAGGAGGAGAAAGCCCCAGGACTTCCAGGTAATCTTCTGATCCGGCGTTAAAAGCTCCCGCAGGAAGCAGGCGCTCCCCAAATAAATCCAGCTGGTTACCCAAGGGTCGTAGGAGTAGGTACAGGCCAGAAACAGGGAGGTGGGCATCAGGCCAATCACCGCCATCACAAGCTTTCCTGCCGGCGTCCTCCGTATCGCAAAATACATCAGCATGCTGTAAACCAGCAGATTCCCTATCCTGCCTGCCATCAGCATAAGCCCCCAGGGAACATGAAACGCTTTACACACCTTCAGCACCAGGGCCTGCCCCAGATATGCAGGTATGGCGCCCTTCGGGATCACTGGCTCCAAATGGATGTTCCCCTGCTTATAATCTCCATTTTTATTCAGATATTCCAGGAGCGTCTGCTGCTCAGCCCGGGATCCAGGCTGATTTTCCGGCCAGGAATCTAGGCTTGGTATCATCAGGCTGAATATGGTCTGATTAATATTCATCCCCTTAGGATAGCTGGCGATGCCCATAGCGCGGTAAAGATGGGTTTCCTCATCATAGCCTGTCTTATTCGCCGGCATAGCGCCGATGAGCAGAAGTCCCACCCCAAGGCACACCACTAAAAAGCCTGCCTCCGGATGCTTCCCCAGATATCCCCGGAACAGCCAAAAATAAGCCATCAGCCCGAAGAGCACCCAGAAAAAGGCCAGGCGGTATCCGTTTATCACCAGCTCATTAGATAGCTCCAGGCCGGTAATCACCAGGGGAAGCCTGGCAGCCTCCTCTCTGCTTCCCGCCTCCCCCAGCTCCTGCCGGTCAATGGCAAGGACGATGGAGTCCGCCTGCTCTCCAATCCGGACACTGGAGTAGGGAACCAGCTTATGGTTCCGGTCCAAAAGTATCCGATCCTGCTCCGGATCTGCCTCTCCATATTCATTATAATAGCACACATACAGCTTTGCATTCAGAAGGTGCTCATACTGAAAGCGATAAATAAACTGCTCCACATAAGCCCCGTCCAGTCCCACTGTGATCCTGCCCCGGTCTCCGGTCAGCAAAAGCCCTTCCTCTGTCCGCTCAAATCCCTGAAGGGATACCTGGTCTAAGGAGATCTCGGTCCTGCCCCTCTGATGACTTTTCAGCAGGGGAATATGAAAGAAATACTCTGCGGCAGCACCTAAAAAAAACACAATCAAAACCGCAAGTCCGTATTTCATAAGCTGTGAGGATGTGCTATGCTTCATGACCATTTCCCTCGGCTTCTTCCTTCTGTAATTTTCCATCCCGCTCTTCCTCCAGCTCCAGCTGATAAATACCTATCCTTTGTACCAGTTCCTTAACCTTAGTTTCCAGCTGGGAAATGCGGATTGTCATAGAAAAGACCCGCATCAGCAGCAGGAAGATAATAAACAAAAACAAAAAATTTACCGTAGCATAGATTCCCACAAGATGGGCCAGAAAGTCCGCCACTGGCGGACACACACTGAACACCACAAACATCCCTGAGACCAGGATCCAAAAAATAGCATCCTCAATCTGCAGCTTTGCCTTTCGTATTTTCTGAATCATCAAAGCCAGCGTCCCCACAGACGCCAGAATCAAAAGGATTCGAAGCATCATCGTCATCATCGCTTATCCCCCGCCTTTTCCCAATAGCCGCGATTCATGGTACACTTCATCCGGATGGCGCCCGGCAGCATGGCATAATGCCTGCCTGCAAAATATCCCATATACTTCCATCCGCTTTTCAGCACCAGGCCGAACACCAGCCAGGGATACCCCTGTCTTACCAGATCCGTGGCTGTCCGCTTCACCAGACGGATCCCCTCCCCCTCTGAGGGCACTCCGGCGAAAACCTCCGGGTGATCCACCTGGGAAACTGCCAGGTCGAAATTCCTGCGAAACTGCTGGAGCCCGCTGTAATTGTGAGAGTGAATCACTCTGGCCTCTGCCTGGTAAACCACACAGTAGCCGGCCTTAATCACACCACCGGCGAAAATCATATCCTCGTTAAAAATCGCGGGCTGAATAAAGCCGCCCAGCTTGTCATAGACTTTCCGGTCATAGGCGCAGCACACATTGGAGGCAAAGTAGGTTTTTATTCCCAGAGAAGGCAGATCTGCCCTGGTCTTTACCCGGCTCTCCCCAGGATAATTAAATCTTCTGGTGCACTGCTCGATCCGCCCGCATTCCTTGTCCGGAAGCTGCCTGGCATATACCATGGCCGGCGCCTCCCCCTCTGGCCCGCGCCGGGAAAAGCCCTCCACCAAGCGCTCCACCAGACGGCTGTCCGCCGGCACCGCATCATCTGTCATGCAGAGAAATAAATCCGCACAGGAATACAAGATCCCCTGGTTTCTGGTTGCACCATGATCAAATTCCTCCTTGGTTATATGGTGAACCTCCAGATTAGGAATGGTCTCATAGCTTTTCTTATTCCAGTACCGCTCCTCTGTATTCATCACAATGATTTTTCCCACTGGGTATGTCTGCTTCTCCAGCATAGCCAGCAGGCGGGAAAACTTCCTCCCCGGCTTATATGCCGGAATAATGATATCAATGGTCGGAGAACCCTTTATCACTTGCACTCATCTCCTTTTCTCCCTTCGGACAAAAGCCCCGGCAGCGCTCCCAGGCTGAACCCGGTCAGCTGCATTACCATAAACAGGCAGTAGGCCATAGCCCCTCCAAAAAGCCCTGCCCTGGATACCAAAAGCGGCGCCAGAACCAAAGCCAAAAGGGCGGTTGCCAGATAGACGCCAAAGATCCACCTCTGCCTCCGCATAATCACAAGGCTATAATACATCAAATTTGTCAATGCGTACACCCCGCCAGCAAAAACAATTACTGTAAAGGAGGCATGGTGCTGCACCAGGCTGCCCTCGTATCCAGCTCCCAAAAGCCGCTCCATCACCCCCAGGACGAGCCTTCCCAGGAGAATGCAGCCTCCTGTGGCAAGGGCGGAAAGCCCCAGGATAATCAGGCTGATCCTCTTTAAAATATCCCGAAAGCCCTTTCGGCTGCCCCTGTTCCAGCACATAGTAAGCCTTGTTAAAAATGGCCGGATCACGAAATTCGCCACCAGATAAATCACCGATGTGGGCATAAAAATCAGATTAAAATACCCGGAGGCCGCATCACTCATCTGACTGTCAATGGCATACTTTGCCGCTGAGAATACATAAAAGTCTAGGAATACCGAAAGGAATAAAAATCCGGACTGGGCCGTCAGCCTCCCGGCTCCCCCCTTCCGGTACTGATAATCTACCTTATGAAGGGTACTTATCACCGAGAAGTTAAAAAGCGCCACTCCCGTAAGCTGAGCGATCACTGCCGCAACACAGGCGGGAACCAGCTGTTTTGTAGCTGCCAGGACCATCACAAAGGAACCTGCTGAAAGAATGGTGCGAAAGGTATTGGACTTCCCTGTAAGATACAGGCTTCCCTGGCGCTGGAACTCCGATTCATACACATCTGCATATCCGTCTATGATCTTATAGACTGCCAGGAGGAAGATGGCAAAGGCCTTCTCCCCGCCATACGCCCCCTTTTCCCGCATCCATACCCCGTAGGCAGCGGCCACAGCCACCGCTAAAATAGAGGTGAGCTTCCGGTGAACCCGGTACTCCCCAAAGGAATACCCCCCAAGCCCTGCTCCGCCATCGGTGATCTGAAAGGGGCGGAGCCCGAAGTAAGCCAGCGTGAACATCTGCTGTCCAAAGGCGCTGAAGCCTACGGCAAATACCCCGCCTGCGTCCTCCCCGGCGATCCGGATCACCAAGAAGGAAAGCACCATGCTGGCAAAGGCATAGCAAAAGCTTCCCGCCATATTCCATATCATATTTTTCTTTTCAATCTGCTCTCCCTCATAGACCAGCAGACCGGCAATTCGGTTCATCAAGCCCGCTCCCTCAATCCCGTGTCCGGAAATTTTGAATCACAAATATAGAAATCATCATCCGCACCATATATTTTGCCGCTACCCAGGGCTTTAAATAGCTCTCCCCGGCCAGGCGCTCTGCAATGGTTACCGGAACCTCCGCCACCCGCGCCCCCTGCTTCACAAGAAAGGAGATCGTATCCGGCTCCGGACCATAATTCAGCTTTAAGGCAAATTCCCTTATCATCTCCCGGTTAAACATCCGCATGCCCGAGGTGGGATCTGCGATCTTTACTCCGGTGGTCAGGCGGATCGCCCCGGAGATGAGGCGGCTTCCCAGCATCCGCATGGAAAAGTCCTTCTCCTGATCCACAAACCGGGAGCCGATGACGATATCATAGCCCTCATCCATCTTCCGGCGGATCTCCTGGATATATTCCGGCCGGTGCTGTCCGTCTCCGTCAAACTGTATGGCATAGGAGTAGCCCTTCTCATAAGCATAAAGCATCCCCGCCTGAAAGCAGCCTGCCAGGCCCAGGTTCACAGGAAGATTCAAAAGATGGTATCCCCGGCTTTGGCAGATCGCAGCGGTCCGGTCCGTGGAGCCGTCATTCACCACCAGATAGTCCAGCTGCGGGAAATCCGCTTCCAGCTCCCCCACTACCTTTTCTATATTTTTTTCTTCATTATAAGAAGGGATAATCAGCAAAATATCCTGCATATCCATCCTCCTTTAAATTCATTCCTCTCAGCCCAGCACAATATCGCAGATTTCATCCACTGTGTCCAGAGGAAGATCCGCATACATAGGCAGGGTGAGCACATTCATGGAGATCCGCTGGGCCACCGGCGTATCCTCCTGTTTGTAACGGTCCTGATAACAGGCATAAGCATTCACACAGGGATAGAAGTACTTCCTTGGATAAATCCCCGCAGCCTCCAGCTGTGCTGCCACCTGGTCCCGGCTCTTTTTATATCCCTCAAATACCACCGGCATATAGGCATAATTTCGCTTTATCCCAGGCTCCTCCTTACAGAGGGTGATCCCCTTTGTCCCCTCCAGGCGCTCACGGTAACGGCGGTCGATGCAGCGCCTCTTTTCTATCTCCTGCCCGATGTATTTCAGATTACAAAGGCCCATGGCAGCCTGAAATTCATTCATTTTTCCATTCCCCCCCACCAGGGTCACCGTCTCCTCATCCATAATGCCAAAATTCTTTAACCCATTCACCCGCTGCTCCAGCTCCAGGTCATGGAAGGCCAGCGCGCCTCCCTCGATGGTGTGAAAGACCTTTGTGGCATGAAAGCTGAACATGCTGGCATCCCCGAACCGGGCCGCCCCGATCCCCTGCAGCTCCTCCCCAAAGGCATGGGCCGCGTCATAAATTACCTTCAGATGATGCCGCCGGGCTATCTCCTGGATTTTTTCCACATCACAGAAATTCCCATATACATGAACCGGAAGGATAGCCGAGGTTTTATCCGTGATCAATGCCTCCAGCTTTTCTGGATCCAGAGTATAATTATCCGGCCGGATATCGCAAAAAACAGGGGTCAGCCCATTCTGTACGATGGCATGGGCTGTGGATGCAAAGGTGAACGGCGTAGTGATCACCTCCCCGGTAAGCCCCAAGGCCCGCAAAGCCGTCTCCAGAGCCATATGTCCGTTGACAAACAAGGAGAGATGAGACGCCCCCAGATATTCCTTCAGCTGCTCCTCCAGCTGGTGGTGAAGCTCCCCCATATTGGTCAGCCAGCGGCTGTCCCACAGTTTCTTTATCATGTCTGCATATTCCTCAAAGGGCGGCATGGAGGATCTCGCCACACGGACTGGCTCCCGTCTCTTTTCCATTTTCTTCCTTCCTTTCCAAATCTATCCGAAATCATTACATCTTTTCGTCATAATCGTTACGATTTTACAATATCGCCAAATAAATGTAAAGCTTCTCTTGCTTTTTTTCTCCAAATATATTAAAGTTAGTAGTGATATCTGAATCATACCAGGCGATCCGGCCAGCCAGGCCGTGTCGCCTGAATATAGAGAAATGTATCAGGAGGAATTATTATGCACAAGTTAACACGTTATTCTGCAGCGGTGCTGTTATCTCTTTCCATGGCTTCTGCAGGGATGATGACTGCATACGCAGACGAAACCACAGACTACTCTCAAGTGGGTCCCGGCTTTGATAACAATGCCCCGGCCTCCGGCGAGAGCAGCGGTACGGTAATCATCCGCACCTCTGACAGCGACGGCGGCTCTCAGACCCAGACGGATTCCAGCCAGACCCAGCCCGGTCAGACCGCCCAGGAGAATCCGCAGGCGTCCGGCATTACCTTTACCTCAGACGAAGAAGCAGCAGGACGCGCTTATACCCGTACCATCGAATTTGGTGAGACGGTTCCATACATCGCAGCCAGCGGCATGAGAAATACCGGCTTTTGGACCCCCTCCTTTGTGGGAGATGATACCATCCACAATCAGGGCCACGGATGGCACTCCATGCAGATGATTCTGCGGAATACCTTAGGTAATATCTTATACCGCTCCTACTCCAGCACCACCGGATGGTCCCCCTGGGTGATGAACGGCGCGGAGACTGCCCACTTGACCGATGGATCTGCCATTGAAGCGATGCAGGTTCGCATCGATGGGGTTGTGAGCAATGCCTTTGACATTTATTACCAGGCCACCTTATCCGACGGGACAACCCTGGATTGGGCAAAGAACGGACAAACCTCCGGTTCTATGGCAGAAGGAAAATGGCTCATCGGCTTCCGTATGGTGCTCTTCCCCAAGAACGCAGAATTTACATACAGCACAAGCCGTACGGTATCCGCACCGGCCGGCACAGACGGCCTTCAGTTTACCGGCGCAGTTCCCACCTACAAGGACGGGAGCGGACAGCCCTTCACCGGCTGGGCCTGGTTAAATAACCAGCGCTTCTACATTATGAATGATCAGGCGGTTACCGGCTGGCAGTACATCGACGGATATAAGTATTATTTCGATGAGAATGGCGCCCTGGTATCGGATCTTCGGAACATCCTCGGAGACGCCCGCCCATATATCCTTAAGATCAACCGGGTGACCGATACCTTAACCGTGTACGCCCAGGACGGCGCCAATGGCTTCATCATCCCAGTGGTTTCCTTCCTGACCACAACCGGCGACGACACTCCCTACGGCACCTTTAAGGTTCCGGAGAAGTATCGCTGGCGCTTAATGATCGGCGACGTATATACCCAGTACGCCATGCGGTTAAAAGACGGCTACATGGTTCACTCCGTTATCTTTAACCACCAGAACCCCTATTCCCTGGATGCATCCACCTATAATAACCTGGGAATCGGACGCTCTCACGGCTGTACCCGCTTAAAGACCGGGGAGATGAAGTGGATCTATGATAACTGTCCTGTGGGCACCACTGTTGAGATCTATGATTCTGTGGTTCCCGGGCCCTTTGAGGCGCCGGTATTAGATGCCACGATTCCGGTGGATCAGAATTACGATCCTACCGATCCTACTGTCCCAGAGGCAGTTGCTGCTGTTCAGGCCGCACAGGCCGCCGCTGCCGCGAATGCCGCCGGGGATGTGGCACAGCCCGCTGACCCCATTAATTAACATTTAAACACGACCATATCCGCCGGCGAGAGGCTATAGCTTTTGCCGGCGGTTTTTTCCCTGTAAGATTGGAGTGCTATGAAACTTTCCATTATGCAGCCTTACTTTCTCCCCTATCTGGGCTACTGGCAGCTGATTCACTGCGCGGACACCTTTGTCATCTACGATGACGTAAACTTTATTAAAGGCGGCTGGATTAACCGGAACCGCTATCTGTATCAGGGCGAGCCGAAATATTTCCACATCGAAATGTCCGGCGCCAGCCCTAATAAAAAGATCAATGAGATAGAGCTCTTTAAAAGCCCCCGCTACTCCCCGGGTGAAAAGCTTCTTTCTACCCTCCAGATGGCCTACCAGAAGGCGCCTGCCTATGAAGAATTCCTCCCTGTGTTAAAATCTGTCATTTTACACCCGGAGGATAATCTGGCCCGCTATCTGGAATACTCCATCCGGACCCTGTGCGAGTATCTGGAAATCCCCACAAAAATCCTGGTCTCTTCCCAGATTAAGGGGAAGGATTCCAGCCTGGCCAAGGAAAAAAAGGTAATCAACATCTGCCAGCATTTAGGCGCCGCCACTTACATTAATGCCTCCGGAGGACGCCAGCTGTACCAGGCAGAAGAATTTAAAGAAGCTGGCCTAAATCTGCGGTTCATCCAGATGAACCCGATTTCCTATGAGCAGTTTCACCACCCCTTTGTCCCCGGCTTATCCATTGTGGATGTTATGATGTTTAATCCAAAGCCCGCTGTTTTGAAGCTGCTGACTCAGTATACGCTGGAGCCATAATCCTGTACTATTTCCCAGAAAATGGAGGTTGATTATGAAAGAATATGGTGGATATATCCAGCTGGACACCTACCATGGCCAGGAATACTACCCGGATCTGCTGCCCTTAAGCAGCGGACGGGCCGCTCTGCGGCTTCTCATCCGGGAGAGGGGCATAAAAAAGCTTTTTCTTCCCGCGCTCTGCTGCTCCTCTGTCTGGGAGGCTTGTGAAAAAGAAGGGATTTCCTGGGAATTTTATCCGGTTAATCACCAGCTTCTTCCACTTTTTCACAAAAAGCTAGAACGTGGAGAGTGGTTTTACCTGATAAATCTCTACAGTTTTCTCTCAGACCATGACATCTGCAAAATCACCAGCCAGTTTCCCCGGGTGATTGCAGACTACACCCATGCATTTTTCCAAAGGCCTTTTAAAGGCATTGACACCCTTTACAGCTGCCGGAAGTTTTTCGGGGTCCCCGATGGCGCCTATCTTTCCCCCGGGGATGCCCCTGGCTCCCTGGAGGAAGCCTGCCAGTCGCTCCCTGTGGATCGCTCCTACCAGCGGATGCATTTTCTCCTGGGCCGGTTTGAAGCCCCGGCTTCTGATTTTTACCAGGAGTATGCCTCGAATAATGAGCTTTTTGCCAGCGAGCCTCCCAAGCAGATGTCAAGGCTGACCCATAACCTTCTGCGGGCCATCGACTATGAAGAAGCCAAAGAGCGCCGCAGCCAGAACTTTGCTTATCTCCACAACCGGTTAAGAAGGTATAACCGATTATCTGTACCAATGCTTTCCGGCCCTTACGCCTATCCCTTCTGGTATCAGGGCGATTCCCCCTCCGGTCCCTGGCTCCGCAGCCAGCTGATCCGGCAGAAGGTATATATTCCGGTGCTTTGGCCGGAGGTAGCAGAGCACTGTCCGGCGGATTCCTTTGCCCATCAGGCGGCTTTAAATATTCTTCCCCTCCCCATAGACCAGCGCTATACCCTGGAGGATATGGAAGAAATATTAAAAATACTATTTGCATTTTTAAACATTCCGTGGTAGAATAAAAAATCGTAATAAATATTTCAAAAAACGGGGAGCTTGTGATCCAGGCTGAGAGGAAATTGAGAATTTCGACCCATAACCTGATTTGGATAATGCCAACGTAGGGACATATATGCATTTATTTATGCTTTCTATGGCTGCCGTTATCCGGCAGCCTTTTTCTGTCCACACTCCCATGATAAATGGTAACCGCCCAGACAGGCAGGAAAGATACTCTGTCTGAGCCTTTACGATAACGATTCCGGAAAGGAGTACGCATGAAAAAATACAGTCAGAAAATCATGCCTGCCCTGCTTATAGCAGGACTTCTGCTGTTCTGGGAGTGCTCGGTTTATGTCTTTCATATCCCGCTCTATGTCCTCCCCTCCCCAGTCCAGGTTATAAGGGCGCTGCTGGAGGAAGGCGCCACACTAGCCTTTCACGCCCAAGTGACTGTGGCAGAAGCCCTGGCAGGTATGGGATTATCCCTGCTTCTCGCTGTCTTCCTGGGAGTTATCATGGATTGCTTTCCCCTGCTGCGCCAGAGTATTTATCCCATCCTGGTGGTAACGCAAACCGTGCCCATGATCGTGATGGCACCGATTCTCATCATATACATGGGCTTTGGCATTGCTCCTAAGATCCTGACTGTGGTGCTGATGTGCTTCTTCCCGGTGGCGGTCAGCTTCTGCGACGGCCTGTCCCAGGTGGATGAAGAGTATGTAAATCTGGTGCGCTCCTATGGGGCCGGACGCTTCAAGGCCTATGGCCTGGTAAAAATCCCCGCCGCCATCCCCTCCCTGATCTCCGGCCTGAAGGTAGCCGCCACCTACAGCATCAGCGGCGCTGTGGTCGGGGAATGGATCGGCGCCCAGAAGGGGCTTGGCTACTATCTGCTCCGGGTAAAAAACAGCTATATGCTGGACCGGGTATTCGCCTGCGTGGCGGTGATTATCGCCCTTAGCCTTTGTATGAACGGGCTGATACGCCTGTATCAATACCATGCCCTGCCCTATATGCGAAAAAAGCCTTAGCCTATGGTTACTGCTGCTTTTATAATAAATCTACTAGAAAAGAGGATATGATCATGAGAAAAACACCCATTGCCACCGCCATACTTGCTGGAATCCTGGCAGCATCACTCGCCCTTTCCGGCTGCTCCTCCAAAGACAGTCCCTCCTCCCAGGAACCAGAAGCCGACAGCCAGGCTCCTACAGCTTTAGAGGATGTTACTGTGATCCTGGACTATGTGGCCAATACCAACCATACAGGCATGTATGTAGCCTTAGACCAGGGATATTATGAGGAGGAGGGGCTGAATGTAAACATCATCGAGCCTACCGAGGGAGCCACCGCCACCTTGATCGCTGTGGGAAAGGGAGATTTTGGCATCAGCTATCAGGAGGATGTCACCATCGCGTTAACTTCCCCGGAGCCCCTGCCCATCAAAGCCATTGCTGCCATCATCCAGCACAATACCTCTGGCTTTGCCACCTATAAGGATAAGAATATCCTATCTCCTAAGGACTTTGAAGGAAAAACCTACGCCGGCTGGGGCGGCCCGGGAGAGGAAGCGGTCCTGAAGGCAGTGATGGCCCAGGATGGAGGGGATTTCTCGAAGCTGAATATGGTAATCTCCGATGGCTCCGGCTTCGAAGCCCTCCGGGATAAAGCGGATATTATGTGGTTTTATGAAGCCTGGGATAATGTAAAATGCCAGCTGAACGATTTCCCCATCCAGTACACCCCGGTAAAGGATCTGGACTCCCGCCTGGACTACTACACCCCGGTGATTATCGCCAATGTCTCCACACTGGAGGAAAATCCGGAGATGGTCCGCAGGTTCCTAGCTGCCACCACGAAAGGCTACGAATTTGCCATGAAGGAGCCGGAGAAAAGTGCTGAACTATTGCAGAAGTATGCTCCGGACTATCCCCTGGAAATGCTTACCATGTCCCAGCAATATCTGGCCTCTAAATACGCGGAGGATGCGGCGCGGTGGGGCGAGATGAAGGATGCGGTCTGGGATAATTACACGGATTTCATGGCAGAATACGGTGTGATCGGTCAGAGGATTTCGGCAAGGGAATGCTATACCAATGAATTTTTGCCAGAATAAGCCTTGGCCCAAAGAAGTCTTTTGGAATCTCGTCGCACCCACTATAAGACTGAGGTAAATCATGAAGCTGAATGTACAAGATCTGACCTTTTCCTATGAAGATAAAAAAATACTGGATGGGATTACCTTTTCGGTCGAAGAAGGCGAATTTGTCAGCCTGCTGGGGCCATCTGGCTGCGGAAAATCTACCATCCTGAAGCTCCTTACCGGTGTTTTAACACCGGTAAAGGGGTCCATTACTGCAGATGGCCAAGGTATCCGCGGCTTGTCCCAGGCGTTTTCCTACATGCCGCAAAATGACCTTTTATTTCCCTGGAAAACCATTCTGGATAATGTATGCCTTTACGGTCAGATTCACGGCTCCTTAGATAAAGTACGCCAGGAGGCAAGGAAGCGCTTCCTGGAATTTGGCCTGGCTGGCTGCGAGGACTTCTATCCCGCTCAGCTTTCCGGAGGGATGCGTCAGCGGGCTGCTTTTCTGCGGACCTCCCTATGTCAGGCAGACATCCTGCTGCTGGACGAGCCCTTCGGCGCCCTGGACGTGATTACCCGGGGGGAGATGCAGGACTGGCTGCTGGAAATGCGCAAAAAGCTAAACCGGACAGTACTGTTAGTCACCCATGATATGGATGAGGCCATCTACCTGTCAGACCGGATTCTCATTTTAAGCCAGTCTCCGGCCCGCATTACTGATGAGCTGCTTCTGGAAGAAAAAAGCCGCAGCCGGGACTGGCTTTACCGCCAGGGAGGGCTGAGAAAGGAGATCCATGAGCGAATTATGGCAAACACTTCTCTGTGACGCCCATGCCCATCTGGGAACAGAGGCAGAGCGGCGGGAGCGGGAGGAGGGGCAGATCCTAAGCCTCCTCTGCGCCACCACTCCTGAGGAGGCCCGGCTTCTCTTACCTCTGGCAGCCAGGCACAATCACCTTCTGATTCCCACCTGCGGAATTCACCCCTGGCAGGCAGAAAGCTATCTGTTAAAGGACATGGCGCCCTGGATAAAGCTTTGTCCTGTTCTGGGAGAAATCGGGATGGACAGCGTCTGGTGCCAGGTTCCCCTAAGCATGCAGGAGCACCTGTTTCGCATGCAGCTTGACCTGGCCTGCCACCAAAAAAAGCCAGTGATCCTTCACACCAAGGGGCAGGAGGCGGCTGTCGCCAGGATCATCCGGGATTATCCAAACCGCTATCTGGTTCACTGGTATTCCTGCCAGGAGTATCTGGAGCAGTATCTGGAGCTGGACTGCTATTTCTCGGTAGGCCCCGATGTATGGTGGAATCCGGCGGTCCGGCATGTAGCCCGGACCGTTCCCCTTACCCGGCTTCTGACGGAAACCGACGGACTGGCCGCCGTTGCATGGGCGGAGCAGGAAGGCGCTGCCGCGCAAATAAAAGCTGCAAAGAAGGGAAAAAACAGAAAAAGGCAGTCCACCGTGGCCGCCTCTCTTTCACAAACCTTAAAAACCATTGCAGATATCCGTGGCATTTCACTGGAAAAAGCAGGAAGGCAGATAAGGGAAAATCTGCTTTTCTCCTTTCTGCCTTCTCTTTCAGGGAATCGATCCTGATTACCTGCCTGCTCTCATCTTCAGCATGTTTAACAGATACTGAAAGCTCTCCAGCTTACATGCCATAGAGATGAATAAATAAATTCCCACCCCTGCCAAAACCTGTAGGATCAGCCCTAAGCCCCCTGGAGGAAGAAGAAGGGAGAGCCCATATACGGCCATTCCCATCACAGCCGATGCGAAAAGGGCCGGCAGGATGTCCCTCCAGAGCTGCCGGATGGAATATCCCAGCAGCCTCTGATTGGGCCATGCGTTAATAAAGGTACAGATAAAATCTCCCGCCGCCTTCCAAGCGATAAAGGTAAGGGCGCCGCAGCGGATGCTTAAGGCCAAAATCACCACTCCCACAAGCTTCTTTAAAATCTCCAGCTTTAAAAACACGTCACTTCGTCCCATAGCGTTCAGGGCCTGAAGGTTCGCTATATCCATGGGCCACACTGCGTATGCCAGACAGGAAATCTGAAGGAATGGCACACAGTTCATCCACTTCTCCCCCAAAAGCACTAAAACCAGATTATCCCCGCAGGCGGCAAGCCCTGCCATCATAGGAAGCACCAGAAAGACGCTGAGCTTAATCGCCCTGCGAAGCATGCTTACCACCTGATCCGGATGGGTCTGGCGGGCAGACAGGGCGGGAAGCATCACGGACTGGATCGCTGTCCCAAGGTTTGTTACAATCAGCTTCGGAAACTGCTCCCCCCGGCTGTAGATTCCCATGGTGTGCTCATCATAAAGCTTCCCCACCACCAGCCCATAAAGATTCATAAATAACGTGTCGATGAGGGAAGCGCACAGAAGCTTCCACCCAAACCGGAACATGGCATCCACCCGCTCCGCGGCAAACAAAAGCCTGGGCCGCCAGGGCACTGTCAGAAAGAGAGCAGCTGCCAGTGCCAGGTAATACACCAGCTGCTGGCCCACCAGCGCCCACACCCCAAAGCCAGCCCCGGCCATGGCGATTCCCACACCGCCGGAAACCACCACCGCAGCCACGGTAGCAATGCATAGCCCCTTAAACTCCATTCTCCGGGAGACAAAGGCATTCTGCACCGAGATCACCGCTCCGGGGAAGAGCACTAATGCAAGGATCCGAACGATCCCGGCCATCTCCGGATTTTGATAAAACGCGCTGATCCACGGCGCAGAAACATATAATATGCCATAAATCACCAGAGCCGCTGCCAAATTCACATAGAATACAGAGGAGTAATCCCGTTCGTCCGCCTGCTGCTTCTGTACTAATGCTGTGCCGAACCCATTCTGGACAATCACATTGGCAATGGTGACAAAGATCATGACAAGATTGATGATGCCGTACTCATCTGGGGACAGAAGCCTTGCCAGCACAATAGAAATCACAAATTGGATTCCCTGGGAGCCTCCGTTTTCCATCACCTTCCAGAATAATCCATTCACAATCTGATTCTTCGTTCCGCCCTCGGCCATCTAGCACCGATCCTTTCCAAATACCAGCTTCCTCAGGCCCCGGTAAAGCCCTGGCAAAAGCCGCTCAAAGCGGATGAAAAACCGTGTGCGCAGATCCAGCTCCCGGTAGAAGCTGCGGTAAGAGGGCGCCAGCACCGCGTCGTACTCCTTTACATTCAGCAGCGTCAGAAAATCCATCCGGCGGCAGGCCCTCTGGATTGCCCGGTCATACCTTCCTCCGGTTTCCTTGGAAAAGCCCCGGTACATTACCTTCATGGCATTGTGGTGATCTATGAGATTTTGCTTGTAATCCCCCTGCTTCATCAAAGCGCTCCAGGATACGGACACACCCTGCCGGTACACAGACATCTCCCGGTCCATATAGTAGACTGTCCCCTTTGATGCCATGTGAATCTGAATCGGGATATCCCCTACCGGGCTCACATAATAGTAATCCTGAAGGTCCCTGGTATACTCGGTCCGGAAAAGAAGGGATGCTGTAGGATAATTGGACGGCTTATCGATCACCCCTTCTGCCGGGATCTGGCAGTCCTTCCGGTAAGGCCGGATGTGCAGCGGCTGGATCGCCGCTTCTGCCGTCTCGATCCTGGCGCTGTGAAGGCACATGGCACATTCCGGATGGGCTTCCATGTAATCCACCTGCAGCTGCAGCTTCCTCTCATCAATCCAGTAATCATCCCCATCGCACATGGCAATATACTTTCCCTTTGCCCGTGGATAATTGTAAAAGCCTTCGACATTATATTTCCCTTTGGAATACTGATTTTCTGTTTGATAATAAGGCTTAATCACATCCGGGTATTTCCTCTCATATTCCCGGATAATCTCCTGCGTCCTATCTGTAGAGGCATCATCATACACCAGAATTTCAATGGGAAAGGATGTTTTCTGCATTAAAAAGCTGTCCAGGGCTCTGGCAATATACGGTTCATGGTTAAAGGTAATGCAGCTGATGCTGACCATCACCTGAGCGTCCTTCTCTGTTTCTGTCATCACACACGCCTCCTGGCACTGATTTTCATTTCCTCCAATGGATTTCCAAGCTCTCCTCTGCCTCCCCTGGCCAGATTGCACTGCAGTCTGACCAGGCCGGATTCCTCTGCCTGGCCTCCACCTCCCATACACTCCCATACACAGCCAATGATACGCTGTGCACCAGCGGTGCCGCAGAAGGAAGCACGCAACCTGGTTTTTCAGGCCCCTGGGCTTGATTCTGGAAAGGAGGGCTCTCATCTCCCTCCGCTCCGCCAAGCCTCGGATCTCCTCCAGGCATTCCCCTGCCCCCTTCCCGGATCTGGAATAGCTGTGTCCGGCAAAGCCGCAGATGTGAAACAGCATCTCATTATCCATCTCCTGGCGCACTCTCCTTGAGCTTCCGGCTGCCTTTAAAAATTCCTCCATCGCAGCTAAGAGTAAGAAGCAGCTCTCCACTCCCTCCGGATGATAACGGCCAATCAGGCTCTCCCCTTCTGTATTCTGCCAGTAATACAGATAGCTCCCTGGAATGCAGGCGATCCGCTCACAAAAGGTTAAATACCGGACACAGAACCAGATATCCTCATTAATCGAAATTCCTTCCGGATAGCGGAGATGATGCTTTTGGATAAGCTCTGTCTTGTATAGCTTATTACTCTGCGTGCGGAGCATCAGATTCCGAAAAAGAAGAAGGAGCATCCTCTCTGAAAACTCGTGGAGATCCCCCTGCCACACCGGCCCGGAGAGCGCATGTACCTCCCTCCTGGCTCCAGCCTCCTCCAGCCTCCCGTCTCCATTTTTTCCGGCCCTATTTTCTCTGGAACCGGCATCTGAGGCGGCATACACCCGCTCAAATCCGCAGATTGCCGTCTGCCCATGGCACGCCCTGGCCGCCTTAAGCAAATCTCTGACCATATCACGGTGGATATAATCATCCCCGTCTATCAGCAGCAGCCACTGGCCGCTCATTCTCTCCATTCCCGCATTTCTGGCCCCGGCAGCTCCCCGGTTCTCCTGGTGGATCACCTGGATTCTGGGATCCGACTCCATCGCATGCCTGCAAATCTCCAGGGAATGATCCTGGGAACCGTCATCCACCAGGATAATTTCCAGATAAGGATAGCTTTGACTGCAGAGAGAATCGATACACCGGGTCAGATATGAAGCAGAATTATAAACAGGAACTACGATTGAGACCAGATCCCTTGTCACCATTTCCATCTTAACACCCTACTGCAAAACCAGATCTCCAGGCGGACTGCCAGAAAAAAAAGCTGAACCATCCATTCCTCCAATCGGTTAATGCCCAAATAATTTTTATAATAATACATAGCGCTTTGATTTCGAAGCCTCTGCCTCTGCCACACATTCTGGTAGCTTTTGGAAATGCTCTGGGCATGGCGATGTACGTAGCAGCCGGTCAAAAGCAGGGCTGTGCGCCAGCCCTGAGCCAGCATCTTATATCCCAGGATTTCCTCCTCCTGATATAAAAATACCTTCTCATCATAGCCACCGCAGGCCATCATCTTTTCCAAATCCACCATCAGCAGAGAGCCGTGAACCACATCTACATAAGCAGCCTGCTTCCCCTGGAAGTAAGAAGGCGGATACTCCAAAAGAGAGCGGAACACCCTTCTGCACACCGGTCCGCTTCTGGCCAGGCTCCCCCATACTCCATGGAGGGGCCAGCCATTCTTCTGTTGTCCGAATTTTGCATCCTCCATCAGCGGAGCGGCCACCCCCAGCTGTCTGTGCCCTGCAAACATTCCAGCCAGCTGTGAAACCAGGGCATCTGAAAACTCTACATCCGGATTCGCAATCAGTACATAATCCGCCTGGAGCACTTTATAGGAGTAAATAATCCCCAGATTATTCCCTCCGCCATAGCCTTTATTCTTCTCTGCAGAGAGGAGAATAACCCGTTCCCTGCCAAGCTCCCAGGTCAGCGCCTCCAGCCGGTCCTTTGAATCATCAGCAGAGCAATTATCCACCATTACCACCGCATCCAGGCTCTGATAGCGGTAAATCCTCCGCACCAGCTTCTCCGTGGTCCCGGCATCATTATAATTTACAATGACACAGCTAACCCTCTTCCTTCTGTCCATCCAGCTGATAATCCTTTCTCCCTTTTCTCATCCTTCCTCTGGCAAAGACGGCGAGTCACTGCGCCTCCCCTCCACCAGCTTCATCCCAAACCGCCGGCTGATCTGCCTTCTGGCCGGCGGGCAAAGCCAGGTGAGATAATCCATTATGTGATAAGCAAAAAGGTATCCCCTCTGGCCCGTCTCCTTTGGCGTCCCCTTCCATGGCGTCATAGAAAGATACAGCTCATACGCTTTCCGGTAATGTCCCAGATTCCCCGCCTTCCAGGGCCGCTCATCCCCAGCATAATGGAGAATGGCCGGATGCTTTTTCGCCCTTATAAACACATCCCCGGAGATCGCCTGGTAGGCCGGAGACTGAGCTACTAAGTCTTTATAGTGAAAGTAGCGGTAATTGGTAAAAAAGTTATATCTTGGCGAAAGAGCCTTAATCTGGCCCTTTAAGGCCCCATTTAAGGTGTCCTGATCACAGGCAAAGGCCTTCCCGCCCATAGATCCAAAAAACTCCACCAGCCGCTTTTCGATCCCATCCTTGCGCCAGCGTGCCAGATCCAGCAGCAGAACCCCTGAATTAAAATAGGGATCCTCCTGTTTCAAGCCGATGCTCTCCTTCACCTTGGGATAAATGGTGGGCTCCATCACCGCCCCCATGACCCGCCCCTTCAGATCGGTCTCCCACAGCCGCTTTAAGGAAGATAAAACCACCGTATCACAGTCCAGGTAAAGCACCCGCTCCACCTCCTCAGGTAAAACTGACCCGGCAAACAGCCGCCCCATGGCACTGATGTCAAAACCGCCGGTATCCACCTCATAGGGGAACCGATCCTTTAGATCCCCTATGGGCAGGAAGGTAATCTCCCGGTCAAAATGCCTGGCGATCCAGGTCAGCTTGTCCTGATTCTCCTGACTCATCCCCACTGCCAGCACAAAAATCCGGACCCGCTCTGCCACCTGATTATGATCCAGCAGGGAATACATAGAGACCCCTAAGTGTCTTGCGTAAGCATCATTGGAAGCATATACTACATTCATCCTGTTTTCCTCACCCTTCAAGCTCTTTTCTTGCCGCCTTAAGGGCAGACTCAATCACCTTATCCATATCATAGTACTTATATTCTCCCAGGCGGCCGCCGAATATTACCCCCTTCTCCTCTGCTGCCAGCCTTGCATACCTTTGGTAAAGCTCCTGGTTCTTCTCATCATTCACCGGATAATACGGCTCCATCCCCTCACTCCAGGTTACCGGATATTCCTTCGTAATCACGGTCTTGGGCTGGGTCCCAAACTCGAAATGCTTGTGCTCAATCACTCTGGTATAGGGCGTCTCCCGGTCTGTATAATTCACCACAGCGACCCCCTGATGGTTCTCCTCATCTAAAACCTCTGTCTCAAATTTCAGGCTCCGGTACTCCAGCTTTCCGAAGCGATAGCCATAATACCCATCGATGGTTCCAGTATAAATCACCTTGTCCCCCAGGCTGTCATAATACTCCTTTTTCTCCAGATAATCCACACCCGTCTCTACATCGCAGCCCTCAAACAGCTTCTGGGTAATCACATTATAGCCGCCTATGGGGATTCCCTGATATAAATCATTAAAGTAATTATTATCATAGGTATAGCGCACCGGAAGCCGCTTAATAATAAATGCCGGAAGCTCCTTACAATCCCGCCCCCACTGCTTCTCCGTGTAGCCCTTCACCAGCTTCTGATAAATATCGGTTCCCACCAGACTGATGGCCTGCTCCTCTAAATTCTTCGGCTCCCCGGTAACCCCGGCTCTCTGCTCCTGGATTTTCGCCCTGGCCTCCTCTGGCGTGGAAATCCCCCACATCTTGCTGAAGGTGTTCATATTAAAGGGCATATTGTACATTTCCCCATGGTAGTTGGCTACCGGGCTGTTGGTGTAACGGTTAAACTCCGCCAGACGATTCACAAAATCCCACACCTCCCGATTACTGGTATGGAAAATGTGGGCGCCGTACTTGTGGACGTGGATCTCCTCGATCTCTTCACAGTAAATATTCCCGCCGATGTGGTTCCGCTTTTCCACCACCAGACACTTCTTCCCCGCCCTGCGGGCTAAGTAGGCGAAAACACCGTTATACAGGCCGCTGCCTACTAAAATATAATCGTATTGCTTCATCTTCTTCTCTCCTTTATAATGGGCGTCATACTACAATAAAAGTACATACCCCGCCGATCACAAATCGTTACTTGTTCCCATTATAACATTGAGGAACCGCTTTGTCGAGGGTAGTCGGTTTCTTAATATGAAACATGCCGCCAGATACTATCTCTGACGGCATGTCTTCAAATCTCTTTTCTAACTATTTCAATCCTCAATTAATAAAATAACCGATTCACCGCACTAAAGATCCCGCGAATGGATGCCCGGGTAATATTAGAGCTGATTCCCACGCCATAGGTTGTCTTTCCCGTCGCCACATCCAGCACATGGATATAGGACGCTGCCTGCGCGCCGGATCCAGCGCTTAAAGCGTGCTCCGAATAATCCATAACACGAATCTGAATTCCTAATTCGTCCTCCAGCCCTCTCTGCACTGCGTCAATCGGGCCATTTCCCACGCCTTCAAAGTATTTCTCAATGCCATGGGCCGTATAGGTCACCTTTGCCAGGGTAGCAAACTCTCCATTCCCTACATCTGCATCGGAAATCCTGCACTTCCGGAAATGGATAGGCTCCTTCCGATCCAGATAATTCCGCTTGAACTCTGCCATAATCTGCTCCGGAGCTACCTCGCCCTGCTGCTCGGAAATCTTCTGGATCACATCGGCAAACTCCTTGTGCATGCCCTTGGGAAGCTTAAAGCCGTAGAAGGTATCCATCACAAAGGCTACGCCGCCTTTACCGGACTGGCTGTTAATCCGAACCACCGGCTCATACTGCCGGCCGATATCCGCCGGATCGATGGGGAGATAAGGAACCTCCCAGTACTGCCCGTTCCGCTCCTTAAGGGCCTGCATTCCTTTATTAATCGCATCCTGGTGGGAGCCGGAGAATGCGGTAAATACCAGCTTCCCCGCATAGGGATGCCGGGGATGGATATCCATCTTGGTACAGCGCTCGTAAACCTCTGCTACCTCTTTTACATTTTCCAGATTTAACTCCGGATTAATGCCCTGAGAGAACATATTATAAGCTAATGTAGTGATGTCTACATTGCCTGTGCGCTCTCCATTTCCAAAAAGCGTTCCCTCTACCCGCTCTGCGCCTGCTAAGAGCGCCAGCTCTGTGGCTGCGATTCCGGTTCCCCGGTCATTATGGGGATGCACACTTAAGATAATGCTCTCCCGATTCTTAAAGTGAGTATTCATCCACTGGATTTGGTCCGCATAAACATTAGGCGTATTCATCTCTACTGTGGATGGAAGATTAATAATAATCTTTTTGTCCGCTGAGGCTCCCCAGGTCTCCTGAACCGCAGTACAGATATCCAAAGCATAATCCAGCTCTGTTCCGGTAAAGCTTTCCGGAGAATACTCCAGAAGGATCTCTCCGTCAAACTCTGCGGCATACTTCTGAACCAGCTTGGTTCCAATCACTGCGATTTCCTTAATCTCTTCCATATCCTTGTGGAATACCACATCCCTCTGCAGGGTGGAGGTGGAGTTATAAATATGGACAATCGCCTTCTTAATTCCCTTTAACGCCTCGAAGGTCCGCTTAATCAAGTGCTCCCGGCACTGTACCAGCACCTGAACCACCACATCCTCCGGAATCAGCTTCCGATCCACCAGCTGGCGCAGAAAATCGAATTCAATCTGGGAGGCTGCAGGAAATCCTACTTCTATTTCCTTAAAGCCAAGCTTCACCAGAAGATTAAACATCTCGATCTTCTCTTCCACCACCATGGGCTCAACCAATGCCTGGTTGCCATCCCTTAAATCAACACTGCACCACACCGGCGCCTTTTCAATCTCCATCTGCGGCCAAGTCCGCTCCGGAAAGTCCACTACAGGTACTCGCTTGTATCTCTGATAATTTAACATGATTTTCCTCCATCGCTATCGATAATCTGTTTGTCAGTCGCCTGGGCTGCTTCTGAGCAAATGCTCTGTCAATGATTGTTCTTTATTATTTTGTATCCAGCCTATCCCAGGCCATGGAGTCGATAAATCACGCCATAATGCTTAACAATGAATAACGTGACCGACACAGGTCTAACCCCATTCTTCATCATCCCTTTACTTTAAAATTCCGCCTGCTGCGTCTTATGCTTTACCACACTGACGCGACGTTATTTCATTATAACATACACAGATTTTCCTGGCAATCTTTTTCTCTCTTTTTCGCTGAATGGAGATTTTCATGGGTTCCCTGTGGCTTTCACTGACAGTGAACGTCACAGGGCATCCTCCTGCTGTCTGAACAGTCACTCTCATCTACTCTGCAAAATGTCCTCTGGCTCCCATTACCTCGATCACCTGATCCACGCAAGCCTCACAGACCTCCAGGGAGGAGGCCTCCACCATCACCCGCACCACCGGCTCCGTTCCTGACTGGCGCAGAAGGATCCTTCCGTCATCTCCCAGCTTCTCCGCCACCTTGGATACCTCCGCCTGCACAGCCGGATCCTCCTGTGCTTCCTTTTTATCCTTTACCCGCACATTTTTAAGCACCTGAGGATAGATCTCTACCTCAGAAGCCAGCTTATCCAAAGGCTGCTTCTTTTCTAAAATCACCTCCATCACCTTTAAGGAGGTGAGGATGCCATCCCCTGTAGTGGCGTGCTTACTGAAGATAATGTGCCCTGACTGCTCACCTCCCAGACCATGGCCATTAAGCGACATATTCTCATACACATATTTATCCCCCACCGCTGTTTTTTCATAGCGGATGTTCTCCCGGTCAAAGGCCTTGTAAAGGCCGAAATTCGACATAATGGTGGTGACAACTGTGTCATGGGGCAGGGTATGCTGCTCCTTCATATATTTCCCGCAGATATACATGATTACATCCCCATCCACCAGGTTGCCCTTTCCATCCACTGCAAGGCACCGGTCAGCATCTCCGTCATAGGCAAAGCCCACGTCGCAGCCCTTCTCCACCACATACCTCTGGAGATTTTCGATGTGGGTTGAGCCACAGTTTGTATTAATATTCACTCCATTGGGCTCATTATTTATCACATGGGTCTCTGCTCCCAGAGCGTCAAAAACATTTTTTGCAATGGCTGAGGCGCTTCCATTGGCGCAGTCCAGCGCCACCTTCATATTCTTAAAGGAGCGGGTGGCAATGGAGATCAAATATCCGATGTAACGATTCCGGCCAGCTGCAAAGTCCGTAGTCCGTCCGATGCTCTCCCGCCTTGCCAGAGGAATCTCCCCGATGGCTCCATCCAGATAGCTCTCTATTTTCTCAATCACAGGCTCCTCAAGCTTCTCCCCATTTCCATTAATTACCTTAATCCCATTGTCATAAAATGGATTATGGCTGGCAGAAATCATAATTCCGCAGTCAAAGCCCTCTGTCCGTACCACATAGGATACGCTGGGCGTGGTGGTAACATGGAGAAGATACACATCTGCGCCGGAAGCCGTCAGACCTGCAACCAAAGAATATTCAAACATATAGCTGCTCCTTCTGGTATCCTTTCCGATCACTACCCGGCATCTCCGGTCAGAAGCCTCCTGGCCATAATACCAGCCTAAAAAACGTCCCACCTGATATGCATGCTCTACCGTTAAATCAACATTCGCTTCCCCGCGAAACCCATCCGTTCCAAAATATTTTCCCATGTCTCTCCATCCTTTCCGCGCGTTCCTTTTATCAGGAATCATTTTACCAGCGCCCACCACTCCTGTCAAGATTTCTAACTCCGGATGAAATGATTCCTTCTATTTACAATACTCTATGCTTCCCCTTTTAATCCATGACGGTTTTCGCAGAAATCCGTCAAAACGTCAACTGCGATATCAAAAATGACCCTTTCTAAGGTTATTTTTGATATCGCAGCTATCTTGTCTGGTTTTTCCAGAGTTTATGCTTTATAATAATTATACAATCTTACATGGATGGATTTTTATCCGTTCAGTACAACCTCCAAGGCTGGCTCTTTATAAAGGAGCAGACAGCCTGTGGCAGCTGATGTCAGGCTTGCTTCGCCTACATTCAGCTGCTTTCCTTTTTCCAGGCAAGCCTGCCTCTATCTCCATCTGCGCCTTCCTGCAGGCCTGCGCCCTATCTTAAGCCTGGCGCTACCCTGCTTAGCTTATGCCGTCTCCTGCAGCCTGGCCAGCTTAGCCGCCTGGTCGGCTGTGATTAAGCCGTCCAGCAGCTCCTGAATGTCCCCATTGATAATGGAATCAATCTTATATAAGGTAAGTTTAATCCGATGGTCTGTAACACGGCCCTGGGGGAAATTATAGGTGCGGATTTTCTCCGACCGGTCTCCTGTGCCGATCTGGCTTCTCCGCTCGTCTGCTTCTGCACTCTGCCGCTTTTCCAGCTCCAGGTCATACAGCTTGGAGCGCAGAAGGCGAAAGGCCTTTTCCTTATTCTGCAGCTGAGATTTCTCTGTCTGGCTGTAAATCACAATCCCGGTGGGGATGTGGGTCAGGCGGACAGCAGAGTCCGTAGTATTGACACACTGCCCGCCATTTCCTGAAGCGCGCATTACGTCAATCCGGATATCCTTATCATCGATCACGATGTCAAACTCCTCTGCCTCCGGCATCACTGCCACCGTCGCTGTGGAGGTGTGAATCCTTCCTCCGGATTCCGTCTCCGGCACACGCTGCACCCGGTGAACTCCGCTTTCATATTTCATCTTGGAGTACGCGCCCTTGCCATTAATCATGGCGACTACCTCTTTAAAGCCTCCGATCCCATTCTCATTTACGCTTACCAGCTCTACCTTCCAGTGCTGGCTGTCTGCATAATTCACATACATGCGGTACAGCTCCGCGGCAAAGAGCGCCGCCTCATCGCCTCCTGCGCCGGCGCGGATTTCCAGAATAATATTTTTATCATCATTGGGATCCTTCGGCAGCAGCAAAACCTTCAGCTCATATTCCAGCTCCTCTATCCGCTTTTTCGCACCGGACAGCTCTTCCTTAGCCAGCTCCCGCAGCTCCTCGTCACTTTCCTCTTCTAGCAGCATCAGGCTGTCTTCCACATCCTGCTTCGCCTGCTTATATGCCTTATATGCCTCCACCAGGGGGGTTAAATCTGCCTGCTCCTTCATAAGACGCTGAAACCGCTTCGGATCATCGGTTACGCCCGGACTGGATAATTCCTGCATCAGCTCTTCAAAATGGATTACTATATCTTCTAATCGATCAAACATATGCTTCCCTTCTCCTCTCTTCCCATGTGTCTCGAACCTAAATCGGCTGCCCCGTTGTCACCTGTCAACGATGCCACCGCAGGGCCTGCTCCGGCGAAGCGGGGGCATCGCCTCCCTCCCCGCCCTATGACCACCCTGCCGCCGCCACCCGGTCATGGCCTGCAGCATCTGGGATAATCCGCACATCACAAAATCCATGCTCCTGCAATATCTGCTTTACCTTCTCTCCCTGATCATATCCGATTTCCAGATAAACAGCCGCCCCATGCTTCAAATACCTCCCGCCATCCCTGGCAATCCGCCGGTAAAATTCCAGCCCGTCCCCGCTTCCGTCCAGAGCCATCCTGGGCTCATAATCCTTTACCTCTGCCTCCAGGCCAGGGATATCACAGGAGGGAATATAGGGCGGATTGGATACCAGAACATCAAATCCATCCCATCCCTCCCCCAGTACCTCCTCTGTAGGCTCCAAAGCAAGGAATAAATCTCCCTGTAAAAGCTCCACCTGGCAGCTGGCTTTTCCTCCCTCATCCAAGCCTCCCAGCAGGCCTTCCCGGTTTCTCTCCGCCACCTTCAGCGCCTCCGCAGATAGATCCGCCGCCGTAATCCGGCGGAAATTTCCGAGGCGGGCCAGGCTGATGGCGATGCAGCCAGAGCCGGTGCAAAGATCTAAAATATGCTCTCCCTCTCCAGGATGCTCCCTTAAAACCAGCTCTGCTAATGTTTCCGTGTCCTGCCTGGGAATCAGTACATGGCGGTTCACATAAAACGAAAGTCCCATAAATTCCTGGGTTCCCAGAATCTGCTGTAAAGGAATCCGCTTCCCCCGCAGACCAATCATTTCCCGATACCGGCGGATCCCCTCGCCGATCTCCTCCTCCTCTGGCAGCGGCCGGCTCCGGTTCATTAAAAAATGAACCATATCCGTCCGAAACGCCTCTAAAAGCAGATATTTGGCATCCAGCTCCGGGTCCGGAACGCCCCTGCGCGTTAGCTCATTCCTTCCAAAGGTCAAGAGGCTCTGCAATGTCTGTTTCATCTCAAAATCAATCCTTCCCCTCCCAGCCCGGAAAGTTCTCATTCAAATATGCCTTCCAGTCAAACACCGCCTCCACCGCCTGAATCGCTACCTGGATCATACTGTCATCCGGCTCCTTTGTAGTCAGATTCTGCATCCACATGCCCGGACGGCTTAGGAGATCCACCAGACGGTTATCACTCCGCCCTGCCAGGCGCAAAAATTCATAAGAAACCCCGGCAATTACAGGAATTAGTACAATCCGGCTGACGATCCGCAGCCAGATCGTATCCACACGTATCACCATAAAAAATAAAATACTAATTACCATTACTATTAAAAGGAAGCTGGTGCCGCACCGCTTGTGCTGCTTTGAGCTCTGCCTAACATTCTCCACCGTCAGCTCCAGTCCATGCTCAATACAGTTGATGCACTTATGTTCTGCGCCGTGGTACATAAAGGTGCGCCGGATATCCTCCATCCTGGAAATCAATTTAATATATGCAATAAAAATGCTAATGCGGATCAGCCCCTCTAATATAGCCATCACCGTGGGAGATGGGATAAACTTCCGGAAGACCCCGGCGATCAGTAGCGGAAATACCATAAATATAACCACTGCCATGAGCACAGAAAACACCATCACCAGGCTCATCAGAGCCGTTTCCACCTTTTCCCCAAACACCTTATCCAGCCAAAGCTCAAATTTCCCTGGCTGGCTGTCCTCATCATCCTCAAAAAAGCTGGCAGACCATGTCAGTGTCTTCATTCCCAAAATCATGGAATCTGCAAAGCTGAAAATTCCCCGGATAAAAGGAAGAGAAAAAAGCTTTACCTTCTCCGTCAGGCTTACATATCGGTCCTTTGCCACCTGGATCTCCCCGTCAGGCTTTCGGACAGCTGTGGCATATTCCTCCTTATTCTTCATCATAATGCCTTCAATCACTGCCTGTCCGCCGATTCCTGAATACTTCATATCCTTTAAAGCCTCCTTATTGCCAGGTAAAAAAAGCGTCCTCTTCCATATGCGTTATACGCAAAAGAGCACGCTTTGTCTACATTTCTTATCCAACAATCCCTACTGAGCCTGAATACCATACTTACGGTTAAACTTATCAATACGTCCACGGGCTGCAGCTGTCTTCTGCTGGCCGGTGTAGAATGAATGGCACTTAGAGCAAACTTCTACATGGATGTCCTGCTTGGTAGAACCGGTCACGAATTCATTGCCACAGTTGCATACTACTTTCGCCTGATAATAATTTGGATGGATTCCCTCTTTCATAATTTTCACCTCATTCTCATTATTTGCGGTTTCCGACCGCACTGAAATACCTTTGGTTTTCCTTCGTATGTCTAAAATAGACAGCCTAATCAGTATAGCATAGGATAAATGAAAATGCAATCATTTTTTATAAGTACCTGCGGCGCCGGATTTCATCCACAAATTCCCGGTTCGTCTTAGTCTTGGAAAATAAATCCAGAATCTTTTCCACCGAATCCTCCGGCTTCATAGAATTCGTAGCCCGGCGGATAATCTCGATGGCCTCCACCTCCTCCCGGCTTAGAAGCAGATCATCCCTTCGGGTGCCGGACTTTAAGATATCGATGGCCGGGAAAATGCGCTTCTCTGAAAGCTTCCGGTCAAGCACCAGCTCCATATTACCAGTTCCCTTAAACTCCTCATAAATCACATCATCCATCCGGCTTCCTGTGTCAATCAGGGCAGTCGCAAGGATCGTCAGGCTGCCGCCCTCCCGCATATTCCTGGCTGCACCAAAGAACCGCTTTGGCATGTGAAGTGCTGCGGGATCCAAACCACCGGATAAGGTACGGCCGCTGGGGGGCACCACCAGATTATACGCTCTGGCCAGACGGGTAATACTGTCCAGCAGAATGGTCACATCCCGCCCATGCTCCACCAGCCTTCTTGCCCGCTCAACCACCATCTCAGACACTCGCTTATGCCTCTCAGGAAGCTCATCAAAGGTGGAGTAGATCACTTCTACATTTTCCCCCACAATCGCCTCTTTAATGTCTGTAACCTCCTCCGGGCGCTCGTCAATCAGAAGGATAATCAAATGCATCCTGGGCTGATTAGTGGTAATCGCTTTGGCCACCTGCTTTAACAGTGTGGTTTTTCCAGCCTTGGGCGGCGACACAATCATACCACGCTGTCCCTTCCCAATGGGAGCCATCAGATCCAGTACCCGCATCGCTAAGGTATTCCTGGTGCCGGTGGTTTCCATATGAATCCGCTCATTTGGAAAAATGGGTGTCAAATCCTCGAAGTTTGGCCTCCGCTCCGCCACATTGGCCGGATACCCATTAATACTGGTCACATAGAGCAATGCTGCAAATTTCTCTGTTGCCGCCTTCACTCTTCGATTTCCCCGAATAATATCCCCTGTCTTCATATTAAAGCGCCGGATCTGAGAAGGCGCCACATAAACATCATTTTCCCCTGGAAGGAAATTCTCGCAGCGGATAAATCCAAAACCGTCCGGCATAACCTCTAAGATGCCATTAGCCTCCATCCCGCTGTCCAGCTCCTGAATCTCATCCTGGTTCATCTCTGCATTCCTGCCATCCGGCCGGGCAGCTTCCCGCACCACCGGCTCAGCTCCTCTTGCCTCTGCTCCTCTGGAATCTGTACTTCTAGCCTCCGCCGTCCTGCTCTCCGGATTCCTTGCTTCCGAGTTCCTTGCCTCAGAATTCCTTGCTTCCGAACCCCTGGAATCCCCGTTCCTCCCTTCAGAATTTCGATTCTCAAAGCTTCTCGCCTCTCCTCCCCTGGGATCCGCCGATCTGCCCTCCGGGTTTCTTGCTTCCGGATTCCTTGTCTCAAAATTTCTGGAGGAAGCCTCCTGACCGCCCCCATTCCTTCTCTGGTTCTGATAACCTCCCCGGTTCTCATGACGGGTCACAATCCGAATCTGCCGGTTCTCTGAACGGCTGCCCTGCCGCCCGCCTGGAATCTCCCTGCTATTCTCCCTCTTCACACCCTGTGGCTCCGCTGTCGGAGCTACAGATGATGATGCCGGGGCCACAGATGACGATGCCGGGGCTACAGATGATGATGCCGGGGCTGCCGGTGACGAAGCCGCTTCGGCCTGGGGCGCTGGCTTTGCCTCATCTCTTTTCACTGTTTCCTTAACCTCACCCTCCTCCGGCTGACAAAGCAAATCAATCAGCTCCGCCTTTCTCAGGCTGCTGATTCCCTTCAGCCCCTTAGCTTTGGCCAGCTCCTTCAGTTCATTTAATGGAAGGGTATTTAATTTTTCGCGCATTCTTTCTCCTTTTTCTTAAAAATAATTCTATCTGTTTCTATATCTCTCAATCATGGTATCGGGGATTTCTTTCAAATTTAGAATCGATCGAAATGTACAGATGATTTCCGTGGACTTCTATGGCTGTCCTGACATTTATATTATACGCCAGCTTCCCATACAAAGTAAAGAGGTTTTTGATCCTTTCGGATAAGCGCTGGCGTAGTCAATTTGCTATTTAAGTGAGTCGCGGATAGCCTGGGATTCTCTAGCTAAGTGTCTTTCTAAACCCGTTAGGAGTCTCTGGCTAAGTGTACTACCGATCCTTCTGGGAATCTCTGGCCAAGTGTCTTGCAGCCCATTAGGAGTCGCAGGCAGTGGGGGAAGGTGCAGGCGCATATTCGCCAGGAAGCTACGCCCGCGTCAGGCCGGGTCCCAACGTCACCGCGCTCTCGCTCCGCCGAAAGCGTAGCGGACGCATAAGGTCCGTGGAAGACCGGACCTAA
>CATOJE010000010.1 GCA_951800145.1 uncultured Lachnospiraceae bacterium
TTATGCGTCCGCTACGCTTTCGGCGGAGCGAGAGCGCGGTGACGTTGGGACCCGGCCTGACGCGGGCGTAGCCTTCTGGCGAATATGCGCCTGCATCTTCCCCCGCCCCTTGCGACTCCTAACGGGCTGCAAAACACTTGGCCAGAGATTCCCAGAAGGATCGGTAGTATACTTAGCCAGAGACTCCTAGCGGGCTTGGAAATACACTTGGCCAGAGATCTCCTAGGTATCCGCGACTCACCTAAATAGCAACTTCACGTTTTGCACAACATGGAAAACCCCACTCTCAAAGGGCTCAAAAAACCTTTTGCTTCCAGCATCATAACGTTGAGTGTAACAGTAACTAAATTTTCAAATCAAAGGGACATAAGATTGATATTCCCGGGCCATTATGATAAAGTGGATGTAAATCTTTAGGAATGCAAGCTCGGAGTCTCTTCGCATTTGCCTTTGGGGAGAGATTTCGAGAGCACATTGGAATGATAAGGAGAATGCATGCTTGAATTAAAAGGAACGTATAATGAAGCGAAAATTTTTACCGATGTGGTGGATGAGGCATCCATTGCCCAGGTGAAGCTGCTATTGAACCAGGAATTTACTGCCGGGAGCCGGATCCGGATGATGCCGGATATCCACGCCGGGGCCGGATGCACCATCGGGACCACTATGACTATCTCAGATAAGGTGGTGCCGAACCTGGTGGGAGTGGACATCGGCTGCGGGATGGAGGTTGTCAAGGTAAAGGAAAAGCATATGGAGCTGCAGAAGCTGGATAAGCTGATTTATGAGAAAATTCCCTCTGGCTTCGATGTGAGAGAAAAGACACACCGGTATTTTGATGAGGTGGATTTAAGGGAGCTTTACTGCTACTATCACATAAACCCGGAACGGGCGGAGAAAAGCCTGGGAACTCTGGGAGGAGGGAACCACTTTATCGAGGTGGATCGGGATGAGGACGGAGGCTTATATCTGGTGGTCCATTCCGGCAGCCGCCATCTGGGGCTGGAGGTAGCCGGGTATTACCAGGAGGAGGGCTTTCAGGAACTGAACAGCCCGGATAAGCAGGAGGTGGACAGGCTGATCCAGGAGCTGAGGGCTCAGGGGAAGGAGAAGGAGATACAGAAAAGCCTCAGGGCGTTAAAGCGGAGGAAGAAGACCGATATCCCGAAGAACCTGACCTATGTGTCCGGAGAGCTTTTTAAGCAGTATATCCATGACATGAAGCTTGTGCAGCACTATGCCAGCCTGAACCGCCAGGCCATAATGGACGAAATGCTTAAAGGGATGAAGCTCCATGTGGCGGAGCAGTTTACCACTATCCATAATTACATCGATACAGAGGAAATGATCCTGCGGAAAGGGGCCGTGTCGGCAAAACAGGGGGAGAGGCTGCTGATCCCTATGAATATGCGGGATGGGTCGCTGATCTGTGTTGGCAAGGGAAATGAGGACTGGAATCAGTCGGCGCCTCACGGAGCCGGGAGGCTGATGAGCCGATCCGCGGCAAAGCAGTCCTTTACTGTGTCGGAGTTTAAGAAACAGATGAAAGGGATATATTCCACCTCCATCAGTCAGGGAACCTTGGATGAATGCCCCATGGCTTATAAGGGGATGGAGGACATTGTGGGGAATATTTCTGATACGGTGACTGTGGAGAGGGTTATCCGGCCGGTTTATAATTTTAAGGCTGGAGGGGATTGAAGATTGTGTGGCAGGGTATAATCAAGATGAGGTATTGTGGTAGAAATTGTTAGTGTGGACAATCATATTGTGGATTGCTTAGATGATTGTGGCAGGCCCAATCATATACTTATTATGCATGTTTATCCCAGCGCGCAGCTTCATGCTAATCAGGCAGATGAAGTATTTTATCGTGTTGGAGATAAGTCAAAAAAGATGAATTTCGAACAACGCATGCGTCTTTTGTATGCTAAGGGCGGACGTTATTTCGAAAATGTCCCGGTATGTGATGCGGCACTGGATAATATCGATTGGAAATTTGCAAAAGAATATACAGCAAGAATTGGATATAATAAGGGGCCGGCAGAATATTTATACAACAATAAAGATTTTATTGTAACGCGAAATGGCCGGGAAGAGATTAGCAGTGCAGCAATTCTTCTTTTTGGCATAAATCCGCAGCGTTTTTTTCAAAGAGCACGTGTACGTTTTATTCGCTATGAGGGTACAGAAGCCAAAGTCGGTACAGAAATGAATGTGGTAAAGGATGTGATCTTTGAAGGAAAAATTTTAGACATGGTGCAGAAATCACTGGAATTTGTGAAGGGCCAAATGAAAGAATATACCTTTCTCGGTCAGGATGGACGTTTTGTCACCATACCGGAACTTCCGGAGTTTTGCTGGACGGAGCTTATTGTGAATGCGATTGGGCATCGTGATTACAGCATTGTAGGAACAGACATCCAAATAAAAATGTTTGATGACCATTTTACAGTAGAAAGCCCTGGCACCTTGCCAGGACTGGTACGAACCAATAATATCCGTGAGATTCTATAGTAAAAAATCATCATTTGGCAAAGTCCATAAGTGATGTATCGTGGTATGAGCTGACAAGGCAGTTAGAGTATAAGGCAAAGTGGAATGGCAGGGAGTATATTAAGATAGATACATTCTATGCGAGTAGTCAGTTATGTTCCGTTTGTGGAAATCAAAATACAGAGACGAAAAACCTGTCAATAAGGGAATGGGTATGTCCTGTCTGTGGCACAACGCATGACCGAGATATCAATGCAGCGAAGAATATATTGGCAGAGGGATTAAGACAGATAGCATAAAAGAAATACTTATAGGGCAGGAACTGCCCGAATTAACGCCTGTGGAGATAGTAGGTTACGAGGTCTGTGAAGCAGGAAGCCCATTGGCTTTAGACAATGGGTAGTTCACTTTTTGCACGGGTATGAATACAGACTGAAATGCTGGATTTTCTTGGATTATCAGACAGAAAGCATTTTAAGAGAAAATATTTAAAGCTGCTTTTGGATGCCGGACAGCTGACCAGGACAATTCCGGATAAGCCTAGCAGCCGGAATCAAAAATATGTAAGGATATAAAAATCGTAACAGTTCCGATGGGGTATCTTCTTGCCCGTCTGCGCCGGACAAGAAGATGGGATATCTATCCGATGTGGAATTTGAGAGTGATTTTAAATGATGGCTTACAGCAGAATAATCTGATGCTTCCTGCATTCCTCACGCATTTTTTGGGGCCACAGGCTGGCCTGCACCTCGCCGATATGGGCCCGGTCTAATAGGAGCATGCAGAGCCTGGACTGGCCGATCCCGCCGCCGATGGTGCAGGGCAGCTGGCCGCTTAAGAGCATTTGATGGTAGGGAAGGCTGGCGCGCTCCTCGCAGCCGGCCTTTTTTAATTGCTCCATAAGGGAGGTCTCATCGACCCGGATTCCCATGCTGGAGATCTCCAGGGCACAGTCTAAGGTGTCAAACCAGAAGAGGATATCACCGTTCAGCCTCCAGTCATCATAGTCCGGGGCGCGGCCGTCGTGGGGCTTGCCGCTTGCCAGCTTATCGCCGATCTGCATCAGGAAGACACAGCCGTGCTCTTTTGTAATGAGATTTTCCCGCTCCTTGGAGGTCTTATCCGGATACATATCCTCCAGCTCCTGGGAGGTGATAAAGAAAATGTCATCCGGCAGGTGCTTTACCGCATGGGGATATTTGTACCAAACCTCATGCTCCATGTGCTTTATGATCTTAAATAGCCGGCGGACCACATCCTTTAAGGTCTCCACAGTCCGCTCCTCTCTGGTGATCACCATCTCCCAGTCCCACTGATCTACATAGCAGGAATGGAGGTTATCCAAGGTCTCATCCCGGCGGATGGCATTCATATTCGTATAAAGGCCCTCCCCAGGCTGGAAACCGTATTCCTTTAAAGCCATTCGCTTCCATTTCGCAAGGGAGTGCACCACCTCCATGGTCTCATCCGGGATATCAGCCATGTCGAACTGGACAGGGCGCTCCACGCCGTTTAGATTATCATTTAAACCACTGCTTTTTTCCACGAAAAGAGGGGCGGAGATCCGCTCAAAGTTCATCTGCCGTCCAAGCTCCTTCTGGAAGGTGTCTCGTATGTATTTGATGGCATCTTGGGTTTCCCGGATGGTAAGACGGGGGTCATAACCCGGGGGGATAATAAGGTTCATCGTCATTCCTCCTGACATTTTAATGTGATGGCCGTTGCCGGACACCGCCTGGCAAGGGTGAGCGGTAACTGTCATCCATTATCCTACCATCATCGGCTTTTCTGTGCAACTGTTTTCTTTGTCACGGTTCACAGGCAGTATCCCGCGAGGCGTTTGACCCATAGGGCCCGATGCCTGTGAAGGAAATTCACAGGTAGCAGGCCCCTTGGGTCAAATCCGAGGGCAGCGGCGCCAAAATGGACAGAATGGCCATTTTGTGTGCATTCTGTTGCTGTGAACGGCAAGGCCGTGAACCGTAACAAGGTCACAGGAGGCTCGAGGATTTAACCGGCGGCCGGATGACAAATCCACCCGTCTCCGGTATAATCATAAGGCGTACGAATGCTTAAAGGGGAGGCTGCATCTTGGTCTGTGCATGCAGCAGCTCCTTAGCGGTATGGATCAGGTAATCCTGAAGAGCCGGGGATAATTCATCAAAAATCGCAAAGAATTCCCTCTGCTTTCTATCGCTTTCAATAAACATCTCTCCATCACCGGTGCGCAGCCAGTGCTCATTAACACAGAACTGGGAGCAGATGGCCTTAATATTCTGCTCTGTCACAGTAGCATCCTTTTTTTCCATATAGCTGATGGCGTTCTGCTTCAGCCCGATCCTATCGGCAAATTCTTTCTGGCTTAGCTCAAGCGCCTTTCTCAATTCACGAATACGAGCGTTCATTTCATTACCTCCAAAGCCATGATATCAATCAATGATTGGGAAGTCAAGGAAAAACAAATGAAATCCATTGACAATAATCAATTATTGATTTATAGTAAAACAATAAAATCAATAACAGATAATAACGAAAAATATTAGGAGGTAGCATCCGTGGGAAATAGAAAAAATGATATGCAAATTATCTTTGCTGAGCTTTCGGAAAAGAACAAAGACATCATGCTGCTGGTAGCGAAGGGGATGAAAGCAGCACAGGAAACAGCGAAGCAGTTGTACTCCCCGCCGAAACCGACGGCGTAACAGAACCGGGAAAAACAGGCAGAGGATTGGGAATGGCTGTTTGCGAAAGGAGACAGGAATGTCCAACAGCGATTCCCAGGCAAGGAGGCAGATAAGTGAAAGGGAAGGCAAGGGCAGAAGCCGGACTCCAGGGTCAGGGCCAAGGCCAGAGCAATGCCATAAGCCCGATGGAAGGCAGATGCCGGATTGAGGATTTTATCCGAACACAGGTTACGGGGCGGGGGCTGGACGAGCGGACAGAAAAGGCCTATCGGCAGGATCTGGAGCATTTTTATCAGTGGATGGAGCAGAGCTCGGAAGGCGGTATAGGGACAGAGGGGGAGTGGAGCCAGGAAAGGAAAATGGAGAATTATCTCACCTTTCTTTCCAGGGAACGGGGACTGCGCACTTCTACGATTATCAGAAAGCATAAGGTTTTTACCTACTATCTGTCTTACCTGGTGCAGACAGGAAGCCTTCCGGAGTGCCGCGCCCTAATCCTGCCCGCCCAGGCTGGCACTGAATGCAAGAAGCCCCGGGAGAGCGGATCCATGTCAAAATATGAAGTGGACGCTCTCTTTCAGGCGGCAGAGATGGAATACAAGCATCTTGACAGCGATTTTCGAAAGCGGGTCTGCCTTCGGGATCTGGTGATGCTGGAGCTGCTTTTCTACCACAGGATAGAGGTCAGCGAGCTTTTGCGCCTGGAAGCCTCAGACTATGACCGGAGGACGGGAACTCTTTTTCTGTGCAGAAAGCGGGGGAAGGAGAGGAAGGTCTATGTGTTTTCTAAGCTGGTAAGGGGGCATATGGAAAAGTGGCTGGGGGAGCGGGATTATTTTGAACGGGATAATGAGTACCATAACCGTATGTTCCTTTCTAAGCTGGGGAGGCCGCTGTCTATGAAAATGGTGATCAATGTGGTGGACAAGTACCGGCAGCTGGCGGGGATTCAGAAGGCGGTTACGCCTAAGGATTTGAAGAATAGTATGGAGAGGTATGGGAGGGAATTGGTGATGGAGAGGTGCAGTTAAGAGAGGTTGGTTCTAAAAGTTGAAAAAAATAGAACGAATACAGCATGTATTTATTGTTGGCTCTAAGGGGATACCAGGTGCTTACGGTGGATATGAAACGTTTGTAGATAAGCTGACCGAATATCATCAAGAAATTTCTGGATTGCAATATCATGTGGCATGTAAAGGCAAGGGACGAGGAGATTTCATATATCATAATGCTCATTGTTTTCAACTCCATGTTCCAGATATCGGTGCAGCTCAGGCGATCCTCTATGATATAGCTGCCTTGCGTCATTGTTGCAGGTATATTAAAGAAAATAATATCAAATCACCGATCATTTATATATTAGCATGCAGAATTGGGTTATTTTCTATTTATTATCAGAAAAGGATACATGCTTTAGGAGGAAAATTGATCATAAATCCGGATGGACATGAATTTCTTCGGTCAAAGTGGACCCCTCCTGTAAGAATGTATTGGAAATTATCTGAACAGATCATGGTAAAGCATGCGGATCGGATCATTTGTGACAGTATAAATATCGAGAAGTATATTCATAAGTGTTATGAAAAATATAGGCCATCTACCGCCTATATCGCTTATGGTGCAGAGCTCAGAAAAAGTCAGCTGGAGAAGGATACCTCAAAATTAGATGAATGGTATAGAGAAAAGAAATTAGCGCGAAAGAGATATTATCTGATCGTGGGAAGGTTTATTCCAGAAAATAATTATGAGACAATGATAAGAGAATTTATGCAGTCAAGAACAGACAAATATCTGGCAGTTATCACTACTGTAAATGATAGCTTATTTGTAGAACTTGAGAGGAAGCTGCATTTTAAGGAAGATCCCAGGATCAAATTCGTGGGCACTGTATATGATAAAGAATTATTGATGGAGATTCGAGAGGGAGCATATGCATATATTCATGGACATGAGGTTGGTGGAACCAATCCAAGTTTATTGGAGGCTTTAGGAAGTACAGAATTAAATTTATTATTAGACGTAGGGTTTAATAGGGAGGTTGCTGAGGATGGAGCCTTATATTGGACAAAAGAAAAAGGCAGTCTGTCAGATCTTATCGATAAAGCGGAGCAGATGAATATTGGAGAAATATATGCTCTGGGAGATAAGGCAAGGAAACGAATTAAACAGTCCTACAGTTGGAATTATATAGCAGATCAGTATAAAAAGCTATTTCTATCTCTTTTTTGAGTTGTAAATGAAAAATAAATGCTAAAAGTATTAGAAAAGGTGGAAGACGATGTATCGTATCGGTATAGATGCACATATGCTTGGAGATCGTTCAGGTGGAAATGAGAGTTATTATTCCAATATCTTAGATCACATGGAAGCATCGGAGGGATATCAGTTATATCTGTTTGTTAAAAGGGAGGTAGATGCAAGCCGATATCAAGGGAAGTTTGAGATTATCACTCTTAAAGAAAAACATCCATTTATGCGTAATTTTTATGAATTACCATCATTATGTAGAAAATATCATCTTGATTTGATGCATACACAATATTTTATTCCTTTTGATCGGCCATGTCCAGTCGTATGTACAATACACGATATTTGCTTTGAACATTATAAAAATATTTTTACAAAAAAAGAGTATTATACACAAAAGATGCTGATTCCATATGCAGCAAAAAATTCTGCTTGTGTCTTCACTGTTTCCAGTCATGCAAAGCAGGATATCCAAGAACATTATAGCATTCCGGAAGATAAAGTGATTGTCACCTATAATGCAACAGATCCTTCTTTCAGAAAGCTTACTTCTTCTGAGCTTATGGTGGAAGAATTGAAAAAGAAATTTGAAATAAAGGCTAACCGATATATTCTTAGCGTGGGAAATCTTCAGCCAAGAAAAAATCTTGTCAGGCTTATCCGGGCATTCATTAAATTAAAAAAAACGGAGCCGGAAATACAATTAGTGTTGGTTGGGAAAAAGGCATGGATGTATGACGAGATATTAAAAGCAGCTATAGAGGGAAGTGAAGATATCATCTTTACAGATTATGTGGATCAAGAGGAGTTGGTGCGGCTTTATAATGGAGCGGAGCTGTTTGTTTATCCCTCCTTTTTCGAAGGATTTGGAATCCCACCGCTAGAAGCGATGGCCTGTGGCGTGCCAGTTGTAGTAGCAAATGCAACATCTCTTCCGGAAGTAGTGGGGGATGCGGGCAGTTATTTTGATCCATTTGATATAGACAGCATTTTAGAGTCGATCAAAAAAATGTTATATGATAGAGAGCTGAGAGAACGATCGATTGAGAGGGGTTATGAGCGAGTTAAAGCTTTTGCGTGGGAGCGCTCATCCAGGATTATTATGGACACGTATCAACAGATACTCAATAAGAGATGAGTATGAGAAGAGCGGAGATATAATCATGAATGATACAGACATCGATATCGTTATCACTTGGGTAGATGGCAGTGATCCTGATTGGAAGAAAGAAAAGGTTAGGGCATTAAAAGCAGAGGGGAAGATTGATAAGAGTGCTGCTACAGAGGTACGCTACAGAGATTGGGACAATCTGCAGTATATTTTTAGAGGGATAGAACGATTTATGCCGTGGGTGAAGAAAATACACTTTGTCACATGGGGACATCTTCCGCATTGGCTTGATATAGATGCTCCGAAGCTGCATATTGTAAAGCACTCAGACTTTATTCCGAAAAAATATCTGCCTACATTTAATTCCAATACAATCGAACTGAATCTGCATAGGATTCCAGGCTTGTCAGAAAAATTTATTAATTTTAATGATGATATGTTTGTGATCAAGGAAACAAGGCCCAGAGACTTTTTTGAAAAAGGATTGCCAAAGGATATGGCCTGTATCTCGCCTCAGCCGATACAAAGAAGTGTGATTGCAAATATCGAACTAAATAATCTAAAATTGATCAATGCCCACTTTTCAAGGGATAATGTAATCGCAAGCAAAGAAAAATGGTTCAGACCATTTCTATATGGACAATATGCATTAAGAACGATTCTTTTTTTGCAGTTTTCCAGCATTATTGGTATTTTTGAACCTCATATCCCTTTTTCGTATCTTCGCTCTGTGATAAATGAGGTATGGGAAAAGGAATATGAAGAATTAGATCATACATGCCTGCACAAATTTCGAACAGTTGAAGATGTGAACGAATGGCTTTTTCGGTCGTGGCAGCTGATGTTGGGGGAATTTGAGCCACGCCAGAGTAATTTTGGAAAGCTGATTGCTGCCAGTGACATAGATAAAGTACAGAAAGCCATTTTTAACAGTCCCTATAAAATGATCTGTATCAATGATGATGAGCATATTGTGGACTTTGAGAGTACTAGATCAAAGGTAAATGCTATATTAGAATGCTTGCTTCCGAATAAGAGCAGATTTGAAAAATAGAGGATGGTAGTTCAAACTATGATTGAGGATAGCAGATATGGAGAAGAATTGGTCAGTGTAATTGTCCCAATCTTTAATGGAGGCAGAGATTTGGAGAGATGTATTATATCTTTGCTGAAACAAACGTATGTGAGAATCGAAATTTTATTGATTGATGACGGATCCACAGATAATACGAAGCAGATTTGTCTGAAATATAAAGAGCTCGATAAAAGAGTACAATATCATGCACAGAAGAATCAAGGAGTATCATCGGCCAGGAATCATGGAATAAAGAAAGCGCAGGGCAGATATATCTGCTTTGCCGATCATGATGACAAGGTGGAAACAAATCATATCGCTCATCTGGTCAAGATGATGGATGGTACGCAGAATGGACTAGCAGTATGCGGATGGAAAAAAGTTACTGTTTCAGGAGAGGTGGCTGAGGTAGGTCCAGATATACATAAAATTATGACCAGGGAAGAAGCGCTAAAATGTCTGCTTTCATTAAATGGATTTCAAGGTTACTCTGTAAATAAGATTTATCGGACCAGAGTGATAAAAGAAAATGGGCTGCTATTTGACGAAAATATATCAATATTTGAAGACCTGCTATTTTTGGCCAGATACATATTAAAATGTGATCGTATCATGGTGGATACATTAGAAACTTATCATTATACCATACGTGATTCTAGCAGCAGAATGCAATGCAGTGTCAGCACCTGTTTTAATAAAAAATGGTTGTCAGAGATAGATGCATTAGATAAGGTAATACAGTTGCTAAAGAATAGCAGAGCTTCTTATCTGGCAAGAGCAAGGAGGGCTTTATCTTCCGTGTTTTATCTGAAACGGATGTATCGTCTTGGATATAAGAATGAGTTAATAGAAAATAGATTAAGAGAGAATATCAGAAGAGATATTCTATGGCCGTTTATATGTCGGCAAGGAGATATAAGATGGAAGCTCACTTTGTTGTTATGTGCGATATCACCTAAGCTGGAGTATGTGCTACATTCCTTTTTTGTCAGGTGAGAAAATGGATAAGAAAACCAAAAAGTCTATTTTTTTAATGAGTATCTTCATATTAATCTGTGCGGAAAACAAGCTGTTTTTTTTAATACCATTACCGTATATATTTGCAAGCGGAACCTCAAATAATACGTTGTTATCTCTGGCAGCATTATTGATTAGTAGTGTTTTTTTCTTAGAAAGAAAAAGGATTGCTCTGGGATACTGGGGGAAAACGATTATTGCAATGTATGTGATTGTAATCGGCTCATTTTTCCATGCGTATCTTCGATTCGGATACCGGGCGACCCAGATAATATGGAGCTTTACACCGTTTTTTCTTTTCCTGCTGTACTTTCCGGGAAAGGAGCTTTTAAAAAAAAGAGGATATCTGGATATATTTATCCGATGTCTCGAGATTAACTCAATCATTATGTCACTGCTTTTTACCATACAGGTGTTTTACTATAAAGGGAGTGATACGATCTTTTTAAAGCTTCAGGATATGATACGGTATCAATATATCTATACACAAGATATTGGCCTGCGCATCTATAATGTATTTGACGGCACAACACGTGTATTGATCCTAGTTGCAGCATACCGATCGATTAGAAAAGGATTTAAAGGATGCATACTTGACATTGTCAGCTTTTTGGCAATGCTATCTGCGATCATATTTGTTGATCGCTCCAGATATTATCTAATGATAGTGCTATTATGCTGCTTTATCATGTATGTAAAATATAACAGGGGAAAGGTTAATAGAGACAGAGCTATATTAGCAATATGCGCAACAATAGTAGGTCTGGTGCTTATAGGTGGACGCTTGCTGTCTGTCATAGAAAGCATCACAGAAAATACAGGGTCCTGGTATGCCAGGGCAGAGGGATATCTTCATTTCTTGGGTGTTTTTTTAAAGCATCCGATTTTGGGAATCAGCCCGATTGAACCAGAGGCGACATCTCATCTTTATCAGTTTGTACGAGGAGATGCAGGGATTTATTTTCAGGATGACATTGGTATGATGGGGATAGTAGCTAATTTTGGTTTACTTGGAATGCTGTGGTTTCTAAACACAATTTGGAAAGCGATACGGCTCTATATGAGGACAAAAAAGGATAAGGTGCTAAGCCTGGGTATCCTGGTTGCACTGCTCCTGGCGATTCCTTTGAATTCATATCTTGATAGAACGAGGATTACATCTTTTGTGCTTACAATGCTCCTTTTAGAAATCAATCAGCAGGCGGTTGATGGAGCTTGGAAAAAAGAAGTTGCAGATAGCAGATCAATGGATAGAACGGAGTAAAAAATGCAGAATGTGGTTTCAATGATCATAACGGATTACCGGAGTATTCCGCGCTCTGTTAAGATGTGCCTGGAGTTTTCTAAAAAATGCTTGGAGAAGCTAATATATATCATTGTAGATAATAGTTTACGACATGATGGAAAGGGATATATAGAAGAAAATGAAATTGACTATATGATATTATCTTCAGAAGGGAATAAGCCAATCTATTCTTTTTATATATGTGGGCAAAGCTTCATACTAATTGATGCGAATGAAAATGGGGGATATGCGAAAGGAAATAATCTTGGCGCTAAAGTGGCAAGAAAATATTTTCACACAAAATATTATATTTTTTCTAATAATGATCTTGAGTTCCCGGAAAAAATTAAATTAGAACGATTTTATAAGTTATTTCAAGCAGATCCAAGAATCGGGATTATCGGACCAGATGTTTTATACCAGGGAAAAGAGCATCAAAACCCTCGGAGGGATAGAGGTATCATCTCACAGATGATATTAGGTGACTTTAATGCGCTATGGTTTCACTGCCGATTTAACCGATATCTGGGCTCATTAGAAAGGACTTCTTCAGAAGGTGAAGCAGGGTGGGTTACGGGATGCTTTTTTATTGCAGATGCAAATGCCTTTTGGGAGGTGGGCGGATTTGATGAAGCTACATTTTTATATGCGGAGGAAATGATAATAAGCCATAGGATGAGAGAGAAGGGGCGTATTGTTTATTATTATCCGGGGATAAAAGTGATACATCTTCATCGAGGTACTGATGGAAGAGAGATGAGAACGATTCATCACAGGTCTAAAATTTATTATTATGAAACATATAAAAAAACAGGAGGCTTTTTGTTGTTTCTGGCACATGCATCCTTCCTTATCACGGAATGGGGCTATTATCTCTACCATGACTTGCTCAAAAAGAAAATATTTGCAAAAAGGATAGCGGCGAGATCGTGATGGAAAAATACAAGCATTCATTAGCAGTTAATGGAGTCCTGAATATGGTCAGGCAATGCTGCGTTATAATATTTCCGATGATAACATTTCCGTATGCTTCTAGAGTGCTGGGGGCAGAAAATTATGGAAAAATCAATTTTGGGGCATCTGTAGTAAGCTATTTCTCACTTATTGCAGCACTAGGGATTAATAATTATGCAGTACGAGCAGGAGCGGCTGTAAGAGAAGACAAGAAACAATTTAAAAAGATAGCAGGCGAGATATTTACGATGAATATTTGTTCTACGATTGTTGCATATATCCTGCTTATTCTACTATTGTCATTTGCTCCTGGCTCAAATAATTATAGGGTAGTTATATCGATCCAAAGCATAACAATTTTATTTACAACCTTGGGGACTGAGTGGATCAATGTGATTTATGAGGATCAGTTCTATATAACGATGCGCTATGTGTTATGCCAGTTATCTGCGGTTATTTTAATGTTCTGCTTTGTAAAAGGGCCAGAAGACTATATTCTGTATGTATGTAGCAGTATCAGCGCAGTGATCTTGGCGAATATAACGAACATTATGCATATCCGTAAACACTGGAAGCTTTCAGTGTGTATTGTGCCCCTTAGACAGGTAGTGCCTCACATAAAACCAACACTTATCATGTTCGGCAGTGCCTTAACATCGTTGGTTTATATTAATTCAGATATTACAATCTTGGGGATGCTAACAGATGATAGGACTGTAGGGTATTATAGCGTATCCGTTAAGATATATTCTTTAGTAAAGCAGTTATTGAATGCATTTATGCTGGTTGCGATTCCAAGACTGTCAAATGAGCTGTCCGGCGGTGATAATAAAAAGGCTGAGATATGTTGGAAATATATTTTAAATGGATTAATCTTGATAGTTATTCCGTCAATGGCAGGGTTACTTTGCCTGGGGAAAAGTCTGATTCTTGTTTTTGCAGGTGCAGAGTATTTGCCAGCGCTGCCGTCCCTGATAATATTATCGATAGCCCTGGTATTTGCGACGATCGCATGCTTTTACATCAATGTGGTCATGCTTCCTTATGGGATGGAGAAGGATATTTTGATAGCAACTGGTATAAGTGCGTCCGTAAATATCATCTTGAACTTTTTATTGATACCAGTCCATGGGGCTTCGGCAGCAGCCTTTACTACAGTTATATCCGAAATCATTATGGTGATTTTTGGAGTCATAAAAACCTACAGAAAGGTAAACATATCTGTGCGCAAATCATCGATCATTAGCATTATAGTATCAATGTGGGTTTTTGCTACAACGATTACATGCAGCAAGATCTTAAGGAAAGATGCACTTATTCTTATAATGGCTATTTCAGCCAGTGCATTAGGTGCTATAGTGATCTGCCTAACCGGATATAAAAAGGAGATCATAGGATACATAAAGAAGGAGCGAAGGGGAAAGAATGGAACATTACGATAAAGTGATCATAGGTGCTGGGTTGTATGGAATATATGCAGCCCTTTTTGCGGAAGGAGAGGAGAAAAGGTTCTTATCTTAGAATGTGATCCAGGGCCATTCAGAAGAGCGACTTACATCAATCAGGCCAGAGTGCACCAGGGATACCATTATCCCAGATCCATATCTACAGCTATGAAATCTGCAGGATATTTTGAACGTTTTAATAAAGACTATGGGTTTTGCATCAACAAAGAATTTGATAAGATTTATGCCACATCAAGCCAGTATTCCTGGTCAAGCGGAGAGCAGTTTAAGGAGTTCTGCAGAGCTGCAAATATACCATGTGAAGAACTTTATCCAGAACGGTTTTTTAAGGATGGGATGTGCGATGGAGCATTTCTCACAAGAGAATACACGTATGATGCGATGATATTAAAAGACTATTTTATGGATCAGTTATCCACTTTGAATAATATAAAGATGAAATATGGTGTAAGAATTAAAGAGATTGAGAGATCTCAAGATGCATATGTAGTCGATACAGAAGAAGGTGAACGATATCAGACTGGATTTATATTGAATGCAACCTATGCCGCGACAAACCAGATTCTTGAAATGATGGGATATGAGAAATTTGATATTAAATATGAGCTTTGCGAGATTATTTTATGTGACGTAAATGAGAAATTGAAGCAATATGGCTTCACTGTGATGGATGGACCATTTTTTTCGATCATGCCTTTTGGAAAAACGGGTTTACATTCTCTGACGTCGGTTACATTCACACCACATACCACCAGTTATGGAAAAGGGATTCCCATATTTGAATGTCAACAGGATAGCGGGGGCTTTTGCTCGGCAGAGCATCTTGGAAATTGTAATGATTGCCCGGCGAGGCCAATATCTGCATTTCCGTATATGGCTAGTTTGGCAAGAAAATATTTGAAAGAACAATATCAATTTAAATATAGAAATTCTCTTTTTTCGATGAAGCCGATCTTGATGAGCTCAGAGATCGATGATTCAAGACCTACTGTGATACGGACATATTCAAAAAAACCTACGTTTATTGGCGTTTTGTCAGGAAAGATTAATACAGTTTACGATTTGGATGAGGTGCTTACGGATGATGAATAAAGAAAAAAATTTTATTTCTGCAGTTATCTATATTCATAATGCAGAAGGTTGGATAGAAAATTTTTTGAAAATGATTATAGATGTGTTGGAGAAGAATTTTGAACATTCAGAGATCATATGTGTAAACGACAAGTCCGATGATAATAGTATCAAGAGGATACGGGAGGTGAGCGGAGATGCAAAAGCAACCAGTATAACGATTTTAAATATGAGTTATTTTCATGGACTTGAATTGGCTATGAATGCAGGTGTGGATCTAGCGATTGGAGATTTTGTCTTTGAGTTTGATCATATACTCCCTGGATACGGTGAAAAAGAGATTATAGATGTGTATCGAAGATCTCTGGAGGGATATGATATCGTCAGTGCTGTGCCGGATCAAAAAAGAAGGTTCAGCTCCAGGATATTTTACAGATTGTTTAACCGGTTTTCGAAGCTTTCTTATCAGATTGATACAGAGAGTTTTCGGATCCTGAGCCGCAGAGTGATTAATCGGATTAGCAGTATGAACAAAACGGTTCCGTACCGTAAAGCGATCTATGCAAACTGCGGATTATCAACCGATAAGATAATATATCATATGTCTGGTGATAAAAAAGAAAGTGACAAATTGGAGCGCACCTATAGAAAACGTCTAGCTGTAGATTCATTTATCTTATTTACAGATATAGGCTATGGTTTTTCTATCACAATGACGTTTCTTATGATGATTATGTCGATCTTTATGGTATTGTATTCCTTGATCTGCTATCTTGTTATGCAGCCGACTGGCGGATGGACCACTACAATCTTATTTCTATCAGTGGCATTTTTTGGCCTGTTCGGAATTTTAACAATTATAATTAAATATTTGCAGCTTTTGGTGGATCTTGTGTTTAAAAGAAAGAGATACAGCTTTGAGAATATTGAAAAATTAACCAGATAGATTTGTATTTCGTTTGGAAGGGATGGTAGTTATGAAGGCGCTGGTAGGTTATACAGGATTTGTTGGTAGTAATATCTATGAAAATGGAAATTGGGACTGTGTCTATAATTCGAAAAATATCAAGGAGGCATATGGAACATGTCCAGAACTCTTGGTTTATGCAGGGCTGAGAGCTGAAAAGTATCTTGCAAATCATGATCCGGAAAAGGATTTAGAGATGATTCATAAAGCGGAGGAGGACCTAACACGAATAGCACCCAAAAAGCTTGTTTTGATATCAACAATCGATGTATTTAAGATACCAAAAGGAGTGGATGAGCATTCAACAGTGGATACAAAGGATCTCCACCCATATGGGTATCATAGATATTTGCTTGAACAATGGGCGCGTACATATTATCCAGATTCTTTGATCATACGCTTACCGGGATTATTCGGGAAAAATATTAAAAAAAATTTTATTTATGATGTGATGGAATTGATACCATCCATGTTAAGAGAAGATAAATTGGAAGAATTGTCTGCAGTTTATCCGGATGCAAAACGATTTTATACTTTGCAAGATAATGGATTTTATAAACGAATCAATCTAAACAGAGAGGAAAAGAAAGAATTACAGGATAAGATTAGGGGAACGAAGTTTAGCGCTTTGTATTTTACCGACAGCAGGGGCCGATATCAATTTTACCCACTAAAAAGATTGTGGGATGACATTCAGATTGCACTAAAGCATGGGATCGCTCTATGGCATCCTGCAACAGAACCCATATCTGCTGCAGAATTATATGAATATCTGACAGGAGAAACATTCGTAAATGAATTGCCAGGAGCACCTGCAGATTATGACTATAGAACATTATATGCAGATATGTTCGGAGGCAGGAATGGTTATATATGTACCAAAGAAAAGATCATGGGAGAGATCAAGGAGTTTATCAAGCAATGCAAATAGCAAGGAATGGATTCAAGGGATATAAGTATTTAAAGATATGGATAAAGATAGCACTCATCCTATGTATCGTTCTTTTTATGAGCCATGCTTTTTATATAAACTTGACCAAATATATTTCAGGACCTAGAACATTCTATGATTTTTTTTCCTTGCTCTTTTTCCTGTTGCTTGCCGGAGGCGTGTGCTTTACAGTACTAAAGTATGAAGAGATCTACAAAGCATTTCAAATTAGTAAAAAAAAACAAGGAACATGGTATGCACTATTTGGCGCTTTTTCACTTGCATTGCTATATGATCCGCTTTATCCGGCAGAAAATAAGGTGATCCATTTTAAAAGAGTAATTGGAAGTGGAATCATAGCTGATGTAGATGTCTCACGTAGGATCCATCACTTTTACTACTGGTTTTTATTATTTACAATTGCGTTTATCAGCTATTATTTCCTGGCGGAATATTATAGAGTAAAACACTCCTCCTCTGAAGAAAGAAAAGTAATAAAGTTTTTAGATGATCTTATTATATTAGCAGATATTGATCGAATACTAAGGGGGATCACATTTTTCTATGATAGGAAAACAGAGAGTTTTGCTTCCTGCCTTACAACATATATGCTTACAGTATTTATTTTACTTGGACTGGCATATACCCTATTTCATTTGGAAAAGAAACTTACAGCAGATCAATATGGGCAGATCATAGTATCGGGCATATCCATTTCTATTCCTATATCGATTCTTTTATTTGAAAAATGGGATTCAGAGTCTCTTTTGGGGAGTATTGTGGTTATTTGCATAGGTCTTGTTCTGCTTATAAAATTCAGCAGAACCACTTTTTATTCCAGATACCTTATTGCTATAACTGATAGCTCAGTTACTACTTTTTCATTATTTTTTGTGGTAACAGCTATTTATGTAGAAGCAGCGAATATATTAAAGCAGCATGGCGTATTTTTATCCCATCCGCGCAGGTATTACGGGTATATAGTAGTAGTAACTATATCAATTTTTGTGATACATGCAATTTATCGATTCAAAAAAAATCACAGGTATAAAAAGTGGAAAGGGTGGTCTTATTTTTGGATCGTTTTAGGGACAGCTTGCCTTGCAGCTGCTATCCCATTTCGTCAGATATATCATACGGATCTTTTTGAGGGAGCAAATCATGGCATCTTAATTGGCGAGCTTTTTGGTTATGGCAAGCTCCCGATAGTAGAGCATTACGGCGGACATATGATGACCGGTGTTTATGAGGGGATTCTATACGGTATATTAGGTAAAGATCCGGCAGGCGCTATTTTTTCCCCCTATTCTTCTTTGATTCTCATTGTTCTGACGATATTGTTTTTTTATTTTATAAAGGCCATGTGGAATGAAGATATGGCGATTCTTGTTACGCTGTTCTTCCCATTTTATGAATTTTGGCGTTATTTTGGACTCGGTTTAGCTGTTTGCTTTGCTGCGATGGGGTATGTTAAAAAGAATTCCACATTGAGAGCATTTGTTTTATGGTCTGCGGTTATCTGGTGTCTGCTGTATCGACTTGATTTGGGATTTAGTTTCGGGATAGCCAGTATTATAGCGATGGTGTCTTATGCTATCACGAAAAAAGAACAAAAGGTGTGGATACAATTATCGGCCACATTAACAGGATGGGTGCTGAGTGGTGTGATAGTATGGAGCATCCTTTGCTGGAGCAAGGGGATCGACCCTGTGGTTCGCTTAACAGAGTTTTTAATGATCAGTCTGTCAAATCAAAATTGGGCATATGCAGAAATCGGCGATCCATCGAAGATGATATTTGCGTGGTCGTATCTATTTATTCCCTTTATGGTGATCATTTGCCTGATTAAACTTTTTTTACTCCAAAAGCCAGAGGAAAGGAGAGACAAGAGGATTTGGGTCTTGCTCCTTATTCTGGGATTTTCCTATCTGGTTAATTTTTCAAGGGGCCTTGTAAGACATTCCTTAGCAGAAATGGCAACGATAGTGGTCATATGGACAGCTTACATATTTTTGGCCGCCTTTTTTCGATATGTTAAAGAAGATGCAAAAATATTTTTACTTATGTTTACAGGATTTTTGCTTTGTGAAGCAGCACTTACAGGGAAAGAGATTCGCGTAGCAGATCCGATTTCTGAGTCAGCAGGTCTGGAAGCTCATACGCTATATAAGATGGGATTGTATACATCGCTGCCGATTGCAGGGACAATGGCATCACGGCTGGAGACGGCATTAATGTCCTGGAGAACGGATTGGGAGATGGAAATGGAGTATGGTGATGGAAATATTTCAGAGAGAGTGGCAATCGAGGAGGATAAAAAGAACATGGCTGCAGGGTACCATTACATGCTGGACCGATTGTTAGATGAGGGAGATACTTATGTAGACCTAATTAATAAAACAATGCTGTATCCACTTGTTGGAAGAAATGATCCAGTTTATGTATCTCAGTCTCCCTTACAATTATCCGGGGAATTTACTCAGGAACAATTTATTGAAGAGATTAAGAATGTACCGCTGCTTGTGATGCCGGTGGAAGATGATGGATATGGAAACACGATCTTATTGGACAATATCGCGAATGTAGACCGATACTATAAAGTTTTTGAATATGTTTATCAAAACTATATACCGCTCCTGCAATATAGCGATCGATGTGCAGTCTGGTGTCTGCAAGGCCGCTATGATGAAATGCGTGAAAAAGCAGAATGTTTGCTTTCTCAACCAGAAGATATCGAAAAAGATATCAATGGAAGAGGGATGTACAAATTAATAACTTATGGATATGATGGGCCATTCCGGACGATTCAGGAGGATGGGACAGAGATATATAGATATGTAAGTGGGATCCATGACCATATGCTAGGACATTTGCCAAGAATATGGGCGGAGCAGGATGATAAGGATGCGATAGCAGCTCCTGTCATAGAGAGAGCAAGAATAGAGGGAGGTCAATATCGATTTGATGTTCGCTCAATGGATCTGGGACAAGATGGGAATTACCTTAAAATGACAGTAGTGTATAACAGCACAATTCAGAGAGATGAATACGAGAAGCTACCAGATCACACCCCTATCACGCTTGTTATGAGGTATCTTCAAAACGGTGTATTGGAAGAAAAATGCCGATATAAATTTATCCTGGAAGAAGGGAAGCATGATTATCTGATTCGGATTAGCTCAGATTACTATTGGTATCTAAATCAAATCGATACCATAAGCCTGGAGTCCGATAAAGAGATATATGTTACAAATATAGAGATATTGGAGGGGGACGAATGATGAATCTGGCTATTTCAAATATTGGATGGAATATGGAAGAAGACGAGGCTATGTATGTACAGATGCAAAACTATGGCTATACAGGTTTAGAGATCGCACCGACACGAGTACTTGGCGATAGGCCCTATGATAAATTGAAAGACGCAAGGATATGGAGCGAAGCCTTGAAAAAAGAGTATGGCTTTTGCATTCCATCTATGCAGTCAATCTGGTATGGGCGTACAGAAAGGCTTTTCGGAACAGAAGAAGAACGAAAAAGATTGATGGAATATACAAAGAAAGCGATTGATTTTGCGTCAACTGTAAAATGTAAGAATTTAGTTTTTGGGTGCCCGAAAAATCGTATTATCCGTTGCGATCATGATAGAAGGATAGCGCTGGATTTTTTTCGTGAGGCGGCCGGGTATGCATTGGAAAATGGTACTGTGATTGGGCTGGAAGCGAATCCGGAAATATATCATACAAACTATATCAACGATACAGTATCTGCATTAGAACTAATCCATAAGGTAGGATCGAAAGGATTGTGCCTGAACCTGGATATCGGAACAATGATCCAAAATGAAGAAACAACATTTATCCTACAGGGACAGATAGAATATATTAGCCATGTTCATATCAGTGAACCTTTTTTGAAGCCAATTCGAAAAAGAGATTTACATGAGAAAATCATAGAAATGCTTAAAGAAAATGATTATTCAGGATACATATCAATCGAAATGGGAAAGGCGGACAGAGAAGAACGAATAACAGCAATGGGATATCTTGCGTCATTATGCAAAGTATAGAGATAAGTTTAGGAGAAATACGGAGGATATAAAATGTTGATAAAGGTTAGGGCGTGGTTCTGGGATCACAGAAAAATGCTATTATCGCTTGTGATTTTCTTGGCGATCACGATTATTTATTCTTATTCGAAGATAATACCGACGGCTAAATTTGAATCGTTTAATGGAACTTATCAAAACTATAATGTTGTTCGGAGATTGCTGGATGGGCAACATCCTTATAGAGACTTTATTGTATACTTGGGATTAGGACATTTATATTTTGGAGCATTGGCTACATTTTTATTTGGAAATAATTATGCGGTGAGTATTGTTGCATATACATTTTTGACAGTACTTTCCTTTTCGTTTATTTCCTTTGCTTTGGGAGCAGGAAGAAAAAAGTCGTGGTCAAAGACTATAGATATTACAGGTTTAATATTAGTATTTATATTGATAAGACCATTATCCTTAGTCAACCTGTTAGGAATAGATGAGACATTTATTTATTCTTGGGGAGCTGCTATCGATTCTGGACTATCAGCCCGAATGGTACGGGCGATGATTTTACCGATATCAATCCTGCTATCCCGGATTATCTATGAAAGTAAACAAAAAGAACAATTTAAATTTGGAGGAATTGGGGTCATAGTCGGATGCTCAATTCCTTTCTCGAATGATTACGGGATAGCAACTGCAGTAAGCATAGTTGTATTCGGCGTTTTACTTATACTAACGGATTCAGGAACGATAAAAAGTAAAGTACATGTCTTATTTTGCGGCGGCCTTGGGATAATTATAGGACTCTTAACTGTGGTAAGGAGCACAACAGGAATTACTTTTATAGATTGGATTTTGACAATAAAGGATCAGGGCTCGTTCCAAGGATGGTATTACAATCAGCCTAAGGTGTATTATATATATGAAATCAAAACAGATTTTTTTACAAATATACAGGGGCTGATTGCATTGTATTGCATGATTGAAATTTTTCGAAAACAATACGATCGGAAGAATTTTACTATAGGGATATTAAACCTTGCAGCATGGTTCGTGATTCAGGAGGCAGCTTTATTTTCTACCGGAGGTGGACTGGAGATAGCAAGAAATATTCTGTGGCTGACGATAGTCTGGTGGGCAATCGATTTTATAGAAATGATCATTATGAAGCCTTATTTTCACCAAAAGAAAAAAAGAGAATATATTAGGATGACAGTAATAAGCTTACTTATAGCTTTTATTGTACATTCCTCTTTTGAGCGATTGATACAATATAGAAAACCATCTTCTCAAGAAAGCACATCAATAACCAGCATATTAGGAGCAAAGCTGACATCGAATGAAAAGGATGTGGAGGATGCAAAAGATTACATAGGTAATGAAAAGGTTTTTTCTACATATGCGTCTGCGCTTGAAGACGTGTGTGGATTTTACCAACCATCGGGGTATGATTATATCATACATGTATTAGGCGAAAAGGCGAGAGAGAAATATATCAATAGCTTTCAGAAGGGAGAGTTTCGTTATGTAGGTATCCAAAAGACTACCAATACGCCATGTGAATATTGGATTAGAAATGCGAATTGGTTTTTTTATAAAGAACTATATAAAACATATCAGCCAGTATATACAAACCAATACTTGACGCTTTATGAAAAGGGAGATGCAGAAGAATTAGCTGATCTACCAGAAGACACAAAATATAGTATAGAAAAACCGGATAATAGGACTGTACAGATAAAGGTCGAAACGGATGAAAAAATAACAGGGGTAGCAGATATTATGATCGATTATGAGGTAGTAACAGATAAGAGTCTATCAAGTAAATTGGTATTTAGAAAAGATGTCTTTGTATCAGAAGTAAGCGAGAATGAATTAGAGGGCGATAAAGAGACAGATTGGTATAGAAATTACTATTTGCCAGGAGCGGGAAGGTGCTCTATACCAATAACCATAGTAAACGGAGAAGGGATAGTAAGGATTTATGCGAATCCTGAAAATGATACTTTTTTAAATTTGAAATCAGTTACAGGGATTGGATATTATGCATCTCCTCTTGAATATTTTGAAATAGAACGGGTGAAAGGAAACAAATTATATATCAACAATACGCCAAGAAATAAAAGCCTAATAGATTCAAATATGCTTGTAGATATTGAAAATGAAATGTATGAGATTCAGACAATATATAGTGACAAAACTTCTTTAGTTTGTGTTCTTGACCGTGATGTAAATTTTAAAGAAAAGGTTTATTTCTGCAGAATTTACATGGAAGAATGATAGCAAAAGAATAGGAGAAAAGGATGGAACAGGAAAGTGCCTTACTCAAAAAAGAGAAGCAAAAGAAATTGATAGTTTCAGTTACAGTCATTTTTTTCGTAGTGATAGTGTCTATGACTAAGTATCGAACGGATGAGGTAAATTATCTTAATTCTGATGCCACATGGCATACATTATTGACTATAGAAGCATACGATGAAACACCTGTATCGACGCATTTATTTTTACCGATAGTTAGCTTAGGCAATGATGAAGATAAGCATATCATATGGGGTGCCACGATCCCAGATGAGGAAGGAAATTATTATTATACATCTTTTTCGCCGGCAGGATATCTTGCTCCTTGGATCTTTATAAAAATATTTCGATTAAGTGTATGCGAGAATTCCCTTTACATTTTTAATTCTTTACTATTTGCAATATCGGCGGTACTTTGGAGCATATTTATTTTTATAGTGTTTGAAGCAGAGAAAGATAAAATATTGATTTCTTTCATAGGAGCAGTCACGTATGTGCTAACACCAGAGCTGCTACACGGAATGGGTATTGTTTACTGGCATCAGTCATTGATGCAAGTTACTTTACTTGTACAGTTCATAGCGTTTTGGAAAATGAAAAAATCAGATATTAAGTTTGCAAAAATAATATTTTATCTCTTTGCACTGTTAAATCCATACATAGAATGGACAGGTTATGTTGCAAATGTGGGTTTTGCTTTGGCAGAATTGATGATGGAATACAAAAGGGACTTGAAAAGAGCTATTGTAAGAATTTTGACTTTAGGGATAGTCACTACAATTTCTTTTTTAATCTTTGTAGGACATTATTTACTTAGGGTAAATAGTTCTGTCTTTTTTCAAGCACTTAAAAATCGATTTATGGCGAGAAACGCTGCTACATCGGTAGCGTTTACAAGCTTATTTGGCAGTTATCTGGAATCTTTCCTATTTTTGTGGATATTGTTGGTTATTCTTTTGATATGGAATGTGAAAATAAAGCAGAATATAGAGTTAAAGCACGGAATAGTGATGCTTATATTGTCATTCCCAGTTATTGAAAATATTATAATGAAGCAGCATGCAATCGCCTATCCGTATGACAAGATGAAGGCTTGTTTTATTCTTTCTTTTTTAATATGTGAATTGGTCCATCAGTTATTGCTGAATAGTGAATACAGGAAGAGTACTATTATAATTGTACTTTTTTGTGTATTAACTACGGGAATGTTAAATTTAAGGTCATATTTACACGATGAATCGTATACATGGACTACATCATATCAGATTGAAAACAGACAGATAGCTGCATATATAAATGAGAATTATCCTGAATCAATATTAGGAATTGATAATAGACCAATTAGGGGCTATATGAACCTTTTATTTGGAAAGGGGATATATGAATTCACAAATTCAGATACTTTGAAAGATATCGCTATTCAAAGGGGGAAGCAGTATGCCATTATTTTAAATGTCGAGGGTTCGGCCGTCGGAGAAGTATACGATCTGAGCGGAGCCACGATATATGATGTTCAGAGCGGGAAGGTTTCCAAAATCACAGTGCATGCTGGTGAAATGGTAGCCAAAGCAATCAGCATAGGCAGAACATCGGTATATCAATTATCATCTTTAACTGATGAGAATTGGACAGAGGGTTATTCTAATGTAGCAAATATTTTACTGTTTGAATATAATACAAATTTACTGATTGATTTGCTGAAGGGAAAGAGCATAGTATGTGAGGATAGTTTATTCCCCATTAAAGATGTAGATTACGACAACCAGTGGATCAGGGTTTTGGTCGGATCTGATGCATCGGTTTGTAAGTATCCAAACTATATTCAGATTGAATAGAGGATAAAAGAAAATTATATAGGAAAGAATAAGAGAGGAATTAATTTTATGCCTAAAAAAATGAGTTTTAGGGCGCCCTGGGGGGGTGAGCGGGTTGATATCTATGACTGGGTTAGACTGATTACCACTATATTTGTTGTGATTGGGCATAGTACATATTTAAATATGGTATCGTCTTATGGAAAAGTAGAATACGTATTACCTGAAAAATTAAGCGTTGTATATAACTCAGTGATTTTTAGATGGATAAGATGGATGCCGGAATGGATATATGGATTTCATATGCCCCTATTTTTCATGCTGTCGGGTGCTGTTTTAGCACTCCGGCCCATAAGTTCATTTGATCGGATATTTAAATCTAAATTTAAGAGACTCTTGTTCCCATATTTTGTGTGGGGATGGTGCTTCATGATCCCGGCAAAAAGAATAGGAGATTTTTATAGCAATGATACAGTATTTGCAGCAATGAGGGGATTCCTTTCAGGTGAAGAGGGTAGTCACTTATGGTTTCTTCCAGCGCTGTTTTGGTGTATGATTCTATTTTGCGCACTGTATAAGCTTTTAGAAAGATTGCATGTGAAAAGCGGATATGCACTTTTATTAATGACTGGTATTATACAGATGACTGCGGGGACATATTTGCCGTTTGACATATTATATTTAAAAACAGGACTTAGTTACATATTTTATTTTGGATTGGGATATCAATTTGAACATGAGAGAAGAGTGCATGAACGGTGGAATATGAGGACAACTTTATTTACGGCCATGTTCCTGTGTCTGCTTCAGGCTTTGAATGAACGCTTTGCCATACTTAATAGCTTTTTTGCAATTATCGTCGGAGCATTTTTTACATATCTTTTAGCAGATATTTGTACAAGACTATTTACAAGTGCAACGGGCAGCTTGATATGGAAAGTTATTGTTAGAAATCTGTTTTATGTGTATATTTTTCATGATCCAATAGAATACATTATACTTAAGGTATCCATGGAACATCGTTGGTTATGTTCAGATATTGGCTGCATTTTGTATGTCATGTCTCGCACTGTTTTCGCCTTTGGAATAGGAGTGCTATTTGGAGAGATAGTTTCTAAATGTAAAGATAAGGCTGGCAGGATATTGGCTGGTAAATATCAACAAGACAATAGGAATGTTGTATTAAAATAAGGAGATAAAAATGATTTTCGAAAAGCAGAAGGGCGTACCTAAATTTGAGTGTAAGGAATATAATAAAAAGACAAAGGATTATGTGGTATTAATTCCGATTATTAATGAAGGAGACAGGATTCACAAAGAACTTTTTCGAGCGAAAAAGGAGAATATTTCTGACTATGTGGATATAGTAATATGTGATGGCGGTTCTACAGATGGATGTATCGATGAGAAAAAATTAAAAAAGCTGAATGTAAATACACTGCTGATTAAAATGGATGCAGGGAGACAGGGAGCACAACTTCGCATGGGCATGTGGTGGGCGCTGCAGAGAGGGTATAAAGGGATTGTAACAATTGACGGAAACAATAAAGACAGTATTGAAGATGTGCCGGGCTTTGTAAAAAAACTAGAGGAGGGCTATGATTTTATCCAAGGCTCAAGATTCATAAATGGCGGAAAAGCGATCAATACACCATTTATCCGCTTGATATCCGTAAAGCTAATCCATGCCCCCCTTATTTCTTTAACAGCACATCGGCGATTTACGGATACAACGAATGCATTTAGAGGATATTCAGCACGTTATCTTCAAGATGAAGGAGTGCAGCCATTTCGTGATGTTTTTATGACATATGAATTATTGGCATACCTCTCTGTCCGAGCGTCTCAGATTGGATATAAGACTTGCGAGCTCCCAGTCACAAGAGCATATCCTAGTAAGGGAAAAATACCTACAAAAATCAGCTTTTTTAAAGGTAATAGCGAGCTGCTAAAGATCTTATTTAAAAATTTTCGGGGTGATTATAAGCCGATCTAAGGCCGCTAATAAATGATAGGAATTTCTTTTAAAGAATGTATAAATACGTAAGTGATCCAAAAGATAGAGTAGAGATTATGATAAAACGCAGAAATAACCGCTCCAAGCTAAGCGGTTATTTCTAATTTTTTATTTGACCTATGATTTGAAAATTACGGTTCAGACATCGAGTGATTTAAAATTGCTGATAACTGCCTTTTTATAACTGTACTCTATGCGTTTCGTTCTGCTTTCAGTTGATTTATTTCTTCAAGGGAAAGCCCTGAAATATTCGCAATTTCTTCCAAAGCATATTTCCCAGCAGCTAACATACGGAGTGCTGCTTCTTTCATGCCTTCTCTTATTCCCTCTTTCAAGGATTCATTTCTCATATCCTCCATGATGCGGCACATCTCACTCACTCCCTTCGGATTTTCTTTCAGATATCGTGTACGGTCAGCACCATTTTTCTGCCTTTCCTTTCGTTTGCCTAGTTCCATACTACCATAAACCTCCTGATTTTACAAGCCAGGAACCGGTGTATTTCTGCTTGCCGACATCTCGTGGCTACTGTTCCCGGCCTTGCCGTTTACAGCAACAGAATGCACACAAAATGGCAATTCTGTCCATTTTGGCGCAGCTCCCGTAAGACGCTTGCCCCACAGGGTCTGATGCCTGTGGGGCAAAGTCACAGGAAATCCGACTGGAAATGCTGCCATTTACTACAAAATAGATACCGTTGGTCAGAATATACAAAGTTTTCTAAAAAGCTGCCGATATAAGAGTAAAGAGGTGAACCCATGACCATAGCTATATTTGATGATTTAGGCGAAAATTTTTATCGCTGCCATCGGGGATATATTGTGAACCTGGGATATATCACAGAGTATGGCAAAGACGGCATTTCCCTGGCAAATGGGGAAACCATTTATCTTTCCAGGAGGAAATATAAGGGCAGCTTTTGCTGATGCTGGGGCTGACAAGTCTTTGTATTAATATCTTGTTAAGCCTTATTATGTTCCGGGTGAGTGAAGGGAACATCCTTTGTGTTGGCAGTTATGTTAAAGAATGGATGACTAAGGTTTATAAATTTTGGAAGGGCAGGTATTTAGTTATGAGGATTAGCGGATATGAAACTATGAATGCTTCTTTTTCGGGGACGCAGATGCTGCAGGGCATAGGGCAGCGGAATACAGGGAAGCCGGGAATTTCAGGAAACCCGGGGATTTGCTGCGTGTCAGGGGATCGGGATACCGTGGAGATTTCTCTTTTTGGACAAAACAACAGCCGGATCAAGTATCTCATGGAGCAGAGACAGTCTCTGCTGGAGCGGAAAAATGAATGGCTCCAGTCTGCTATGGAGAAGGGGGAAGATGTGAAATCGCTCCGGGATATGTTAGATTCTTATGAGGAGCAAATGAAGGAGCTGGATCAGCAGATTTCTCAGGAAATGGCCAGGCAAAACAGGGAGCAGCTGGATAAGGCACAGCAGGCAGCAAAGAAGGAGGAGGAGCCAAAGACAAAGGAAGAAATAGAACAGGAGCGGATGGCCAGCCTTATGGCGCTGTCTTCCGGAATCTCCCAGGCGGAGACGGTACAGTCATCCCAGACCAGAATCGATGGGGAGGCCAGGGTGCTGGAAAGTGAAATAAAGATGGATAAAGGAAGGACAGGGGACACGGAAATAACGGCGAAAAAGGAGGAGCAGCTTGCCAGGCTGCAGGCTAAGGCAGCGGAATTAACATCTGCGGCAGGGGAGATATCCGGAGGCGTGATTGAAAGGATTGACAAGGTTAATAAGGAAGGTACGCCTGGAAGGCAGGAGATGCCGGAGGACGAGGCGGAAAAGGAATTGGATAAAAGAGAGTAGAAGTGTAAAAGATGAATATTGAAAATCAAATAAAAAGGCTGTATGCCTTTGATCTATCGATCTGCTTCCGCATCGCGGATGCAGTGTGGGTGATATTTCTGCTGCAGCGGGGGTTTTCCCTGGCCCAGGTGGGGCTGGCGGAGGGGATTTACCACATTACCAGCATGATCTGTGAGGTTCCCAGCGGCATGGCGGCGGATCTATTTGGAAGGCGGCGGTCCCTGATGCTTGCGGGGCTTCTGGGAATGATCTCCGGGATGTTTATGGGGTTTTCCCAGGGCTTTTTCGGGATCTGCGCGGGGATGATGTTTTCAGCCCTCAGCTTAAATATGATGTCCGGAACGGAGGAGGCTTTGGCTTATGACAGCCTGCTGGCCTGCGGGCAGGAGGAGCGGTTCGGGGAAGTCTGGGCCAGGATTAGTATGATTGGAAGGACAGGCGGGGCCCTGGCCTGCCTGGCCAGCTCCGTGGCCATAGCGTTAGGGTATCGGATAACCTACCTTTTTGTGGTGGGATTATCCTTTCTTACGATTTTATGTGCCTTTTCCCTTACAGAGCCGCTGGTAACAGAGCAGCAGCTGGCCCGCCAGGAGAGGCCTTTTCAGGGAGTGGGAGGAAGGCTTGCGGAGCACATCCGCATCAGCATCCGGTTTGTTAAAGAGCATCCCAGGACGATATGCAAGCTTTTGGCTAATGCGGCAGTGGCCTGCCCGGTGTATCTGACGATGATGTTTCTTCAGGAGCATCTCCCCTCCAGAGGATGGCCGGCTGCCTGGATCGGGATTCCTCTTTTGTCTATGCGGATGATGGGGGCGGCCGGCGTGTGGCTGGGAAGCCGCCGGGCTTTGAAGAAGGACAGGGCCCACGCCTTAAGGAAAACTATGCTGGTTTGTGGGGTTCTGGGAGGCCTTGGGGCTTGTCTGGCCGGAAGCGGATCGGTTATTACCATTCTTCTCGGGGCGTGGCTTCTTCAGGCCTGTGAGGGCTTTGCCTCCATCCGGGTGGAGGAGCAGGTTAACCGGGAATTTGAAAGCGATCAGCGGGCTACGATGATCAGCATCGACAGCATGCTTTATTCCCTTCTTATGATCGGGGTCAGCCCGACGGTGGGGAAGCTTGGGGACCTGTGGGGAACGTCGGTGGGATTTACGGCCATGGGGGCAGCGCTGATAGTGGGAACCTGCGTGTTTGGAATATGGTATGATACCATGATAAAGAAACTGCTTGTGCGGAGGAATCAGGGTATGTTATGATAAGCGTAGGATTGTCTGCAGATATAAAGGAGGACGAAATATGGCATTACATGTAATGGACGAAGCGAACCGGTGCTTGCAGTGCAAGGTGCCCCAGTGTCAGAAGGGGTGCCCGATCAATACCAATATTCCGGAGGCCATCCGGCTTTTAAAGGAGAATCAGCTGGATGAAGCGGGGAGAATGCTGTTTGAGAATAATCCCCTGACTACGGTGTGCAGCCTGGTCTGCAATCATGAAAAGCAGTGTGAAGGCCACTGTGTGCTGGGGAAGAAGGGCGCTCCGGTGCATTTTTCTACCATAGAGAATTATATTTCCACCACCTATGCTAATAAGATGACCAAGGGGCCGGCTAAGTCCAATGGGATGCGGGTTGCCATCATCGGTTCCGGCCCGGCAGGCATTACCATCGCCATTATCCTGGCCCGGTACGGCTACCAGGTGACGATATTTGAGGGCAAGGATAAGATCGGCGGGGTGCTCCGCTATGGGATTCCGGAATTCCGCCTGCCGAAAAGCGTGCTGGATGATATCCAGTACCGCCATCTGGAGATGAAGGGGATTAAGATCCGCCCTAATACTACCATCGGAGGCGGGGCCATCGGAATCGAAGACTTATTCAGGGACGGCTATAAGGCGATTTTTATCGGAACAGGCGTGTGGAATCCGAATTCCCTCCACATAAAGGGGGAGACCTTTGGCAATGTCCACTTTGGGATCAATTATCTGAATAATCCGGACAGCTATAAGCTGGGGGATCGGGTGATTGTCATCGGAGCGGGGAATGCGGCTATGGATGTGGCAAGAACTGCCATCCGGAAGGGCGTGCAGAACCTGACCTGCTTCTCTTTGAGCCGGAAGGTGGCGGCCAGTGATTATGAATTCAGCTATGCGAAGCTGGAGGGGGTGCGGTTTGAATATAATAAGATGCCGGTGGAGATCCTGGATAACGGGGTGATTTTCCGGGATTTGCTGGAGGATGAGGAGGGGAATTTCACCGAGGTGCCAGCTTCGGACAAGCTTTATGAGTCGGACAGTGTGATTATCTCCATCAGCCAGGGGCCAAGGAACCGGATCGTCAGCACCACAGAGGGGCTAAAGGCCAATGCAAAGGGGCTTTTGGTGGCAGATGAAACCGGACACACCTCCAGGCCGGGGATCTTTGCCTCCGGGGATGTGGTAAATGGGGCACGCACTGTGGTGGAGGCAGTGGCTCACAGCAAGGTGGTGGCGGAGTCCATGCACCAGTATATGCAGAGCCTGAAAAAGCAGTATGAAGAAGACAAATGAGACAAATAAGACGAGGCCGGCCCATACTGCTCTCTATGGCCTTTTGATTGCCCTGGCCTTTCTGTTCAGCTACATTGAGACGCTGTTTCCCATTTATCTGGGAGCGCCGGGGATTAAGCTGGGCCTGGCGAATCTGGTGACGGTGGTGGGGCTTTACACAGTGGGGATTCCCGGCACCATCATGGTCAGCCTGGTGCGGGTTATCTTAGCGGGCTTTACCTTCGGAAATCTGTTCAGCATGTTCTACAGCCTGGCTGGCGCTGCCCTCAGCATGGCTTTTATGGTGCTGTGTAAAAAGAGCGGGTGGTTCGGCACCGTAGGCGTCAGCGTCATCGGCGGGGTGGGACATAATGTGGGACAGCTGCTGATCGCCGCCTTTGTGGTTCAGACAGCCGGGGTTTTTGCCTATCTCCCGGTGCTGCTGGTGGCGGGAACCATAGCAGGGATGCTCATCGGACTTCTGGGCGGGATGATCCTCACCCGGCTGGAAGCCTACATAAAGAAGGGGAAGGGCTGACTGGACATCCCAGCTTTTGTCCGGCGCAGACGGGCAAGAAGATGCCCCGTCTGAACTGTTACAATAAGCCAACAAAAATATAAGAGAAAAAAACATTTTTGCATGTTCATTTCCGTGATTTCGAGGTAAAATGAAGAACATAAATTATATCATCACAGGAGGAGCAGAGTATGGTTTACGAAGCAATTAAGGGACTGGCGGAGTATGGCCTGAAGACCGGGCTGATTCACGAGGAGGACAGGATTTATGCGGTGAATCAGATTCTGGATGTGCTGAAGCTGGACGAGTATGAGGAGCCTCAGGGGGCAGTGGAATCCGGGGATCTGGAAGGGATTTTGAAGGAGCTTTTAGACTATGCCCATGAGACAGGGGTTTTAGCAGAGGACGGGGTGGTATACCGGGATTTATTTGACACCCGGCTGATGAACTGCCTGATGCCACGGCCCAGCGAGGTGGTGAAGGAGTTCTGGAACCGTTATGAGGAGTCTCCTCAGGCGGCTACGGATTATTTTTACCAGCTGAGCCAGGATTCGGATTATATCCGGCGCTACCGGGTATGCAGGGACTTAAAATGGAAGACCTCCACCCGGTACGGCGATTTGGACATTACTGTGAATTTATCCAAACCGGAGAAGGATCCCAAGGCCATCGCAGCCGCCAAGCTGGCGAAGCAGAGCGGATACCCCAAGTGTCTGCTGTGCATGGAAAATGTGGGCTATGCAGGGAGGGTGAATCACCCTGCCAGGAATAACCACCGGATTATCCCCATTACCATCAATGACTGCGGCTGGGGCTTCCAGTATTCCCCTTACGTGTATTATAATGAGCACTGCATCGTTTTTAACGGCCAGCATGTGCCTATGAAGATAGAGAAGAATACCTTTGTAAAGCTGTTTGACTTTGTGAAGCTGTTCCCCCACTATTTCCTGGGGTCTAATGCGGACCTTCCCATTGTGGGCGGTTCCATCTTAAGCCATGATCATTTCCAGGGCGGGCATTATACCTTTGCCATGGCGAAGGCGCCGGTGGAGAAGAGGTACGAGCTGCCGGGCTTTGAGGATGTGGAGGCAGGGATCGTGTACTGGCCTATGTCTGTGCTCCGGCTCAGGGGGAAGGACAGCAGCCGGCTGATCCAGGTGGCGGATCGGGTGTTAACTGCCTGGAGAGGCTACACCGATGAGGAGGCCTTTGTCTTTGCAGAGACGGAGGGAGAGCCTCATAATACCATCACACCCATTGCCAGGATGAAGGATGGGCTTTTCGAGCTGGATCTGGTGCTGCGGAATAATATTACCACAGAGGAATTCCCCCTGGGCGTTTACCATCCCCATCAGGAGCTGCACCACATCAAGAAGGAAAATATCGGCCTGATCGAGGTGATGGGCCTGGCAGTTCTGCCCTCACGACTGAAGGATGAGCTGGCCAGCCTGGGGAAGGCGATGGTAAGCGGGGCGGATATCCGGGCGGATGAGGCCATTGCCAAGCATGCGGACTGGGTGGAGGAATTTTTGCCCAAATATGATGCCGTTACAGAAGAGAATGTGATGGACATCCTCAAGGAAGAGGTGGGCCATGTGTTTGCCAGGGTTCTGGAGGATGCAGGGGTCTATAAGTGTGATGCCAGGGGCCGGGAGGGCTTCGGACGATTCCTGCGGCATGTGGGGTTTAAGGATTTGGCCTGAGGCTTGCGGGTATTCCTGCGAAAACGCGGCAGAATGAATCTGCTAAAAGTAGGAAAAGCTACATAAAAATAAGCAAAAGAAAGGAGAAGGCTATGGGGAACTTAATTGGGAGAGCGGTGGAGGATTTTCGGGTTCAGGCTTATTGCAGAGGGGCATTTAAGGAGGTGGACAGGGAGGAGCTTTTAGGCCACTGGTCGGTGCTGTTTTTCTATCCGGCGGATTTTACCTTTGTATGCCCCACGGAGCTGGGGGATCTCCAGGACTTTTATGAGGAATTTCAGGCGATCGGCTGTGAGCTGTACTCGGTTTCTGAGGATACCCATTTTGTCCACAAGGCATGGGCGGACGCGTCGGACACCATTAAACGGATTCAGTATACGATGCTGGGAGACCCGGCCGGGGTGCTGGCCAGACAGTTTGGCGTGCTGGTGGAGGAGGACGGCCAGGCCTTACGGGGAACCTTTATCCTGAATCCAGAGGGCAGGGTGAAGGCCTACGAGATCCATGATATGGGAATCGGGCGGAATGCGGCGGAGCTTCTCAGAAAGGTTCAGGCGGCCCAGTTTGTGGAGGAGCACGGCGATCAGGTGTGCCCGGCTAAGTGGAAGCCCGGGGAGGAGACCCTGACCCCCAGCCTGGATTTAGTGGGGTTACTGTGATGATTGATTGCAGCAAGATTTCAGCGGATAGTCCCCTGCTGGACGCTAAGACAAAGGAAACGATCCAGGGCGTGTTTGCAAAGCTTGACCGGGATGTGGTGATTAAGGCGGCAGTGGACTTAAAGGAAGAAAAATCTCTGGAGATGGCCTCCTTTCTCCGGGCGATGGCGGATCTGAGCAGTCATATATCTCTGGAGCTTTATGATCCTCTGGAGCAGGCTGAGCTTGGGATGGAGACAGACCATCTCCCGGCCACCGGGCTGTATCTGGATGGGGCTTACACCGGCGTTTCCTTCCACGGCGTTCCCGGGGGAAAGGAGATTAATTCCTTTGTGATCGGGATTTATAACCTGGCAGGGCCTGGGCAGGAGCTGTCAAAGGCCGCGGTGAAGAAGATTGGAAGGCTGAAGCGTCCGGCCAGTGTAAAGGTATGTGTGTCGCTGGCCTGCCACCACTGCCCGGGAGTGGTGATCGCCTGCCAGAGAATCGCCATGTTAAGCCCTCTGGTGGAGGCGGGGATGTATGATGCGAACCTTTATCCTGACCTGGTGGAGCGTTTTAAGATAGAGCGGGTGCCTCTGGTGATTATAAATGACAAGGACGCCTTCGCCGGCCCCAGGAGCCTGGAGGACCTGGTTCAGCTTCTTATGGATGCCAGGGGATAGGGATGGTATTTTACAGAACGACGATAAAATTGATAAAATAATAACGAAAAATTTGTTAAATTTTCACAAGAATCGGAAAAAATATACTGGGAATTATGTATAGTTTACAAGAACTTACAAATAGAACTTGCAATAATCTGTGCAGTGTGCTATATTGGACACATAGAAAACAAATAACATGCTGAGACAGGAGAGCATAGCATTACAACAGAAATGTTGTTTTATGCCGTGCTCTTTTTTTGCATCATTGAATTTCCAGAAAATGCTATCCTGTATCCGGGATGGAGGAGATGATGCAGCCGGAAGGGCTGGCCACGACAAGGAAGTGAGCAGCCGCCGGGGAGAGACAGCTGGAGGGCAGGTAAAGAGCGCGATGGAGCAGAAGCTTTATGACATGGTAGAGGCGAATCCGGTGATTGCGGCCATTAAGGATATGGATGGACTGGAGCGGTGCTGTCAGCTAAAGGATCTGAAGGTAGTATTTGTCCTGTTTGGCGACATCTGCAATATTACCCAGATTGTAAAGCAGATCCGGGAGGCAGGGAAGCTTGCCATCGTCCATGTGGATCTGATCACAGGCCTGGGGGCTAAGGAGATTGCAGTGGATTTTATCAAGCAGCAGACTGGGGCGGACGGGATTATCTCCACCAAGCCTGCCATGATCCGGAGAGCGAAGGAGCTGGGACTGTATACGGTGATGCGTTTTTTCCTTCTGGACTCCATGGCCTTCGAAAACATTACAAAGCAGCTCTTTGCGGTGAAGCCGGATTTTGTGGAGATCCTGCCCGGGGTTATGCCTAAGATTATCAAGAAGGTCTGCCGGAGTGTGCGGGTGCAGGTCATCGCCGGAGGCTTGATCACAGATAAGGAGGATATCATGGCGGCCCTTGGGGCGGGAGCCATGGCAGTGTCCTCCACCAACCAGAAGGTGTGGATGATGTAGATACCATTCGCCGAAGGGGGTTCGGCGTTGCGTATAGAGAAACTATAATTAAATTTCAGAGGAGGTATTTTTTATGGCAAAGTATGTAATGGCACTTGACGCAGGGACCACCAGCAACCGCTGCATCCTTTTTAACGAGAAGGGTGAGATGTGCAGTGTGGCACAGAAGGAGTTTACCCAGTATTTCCCGAAGCCAGGCTGGGTAGAGCACGATGCCAATGAGATCTGGTCCTCCCAGTTAGGTGTGGCAGTGGAAGCGATGTCTAAGATCGGGGCGACAGCAGAGGATATCGCAGCCATTGGAATTACCAATCAGCGTGAGACCACCATTGTCTGGGATAAGAACACAGGCGATCCGGTTTATCATGCTATCGTTTGGCAGTGCCGCCGTACTTCAGAGTACTGTGACTCCCTGAAGGAAAAGGGGCTGGTGGATACCTTCCGTGAGAAGACGGGCCTGGTAATCGACGCTTACTTCTCCGGAACCAAGTTAAAATGGATCCTGGATAATGTGGAGGGTGTAAGAGAGCGGGCAGAGAAGGGCGATTTGCTTTTCGGCACTGTTGAGACCTGGCTGATCTGGAAACTGACCAAGGGAAAGGTACATGTAACCGATTATTCCAATGCTGCCAGAACCCTGCTGTTTAACATCCAGAAGCTGGAATGGGACGATGAGATTTTAGCAGAGTTAAATATCCCCAAGTGCATGCTTCCTGAGGCAAAGCCCTCCAGCTGTGTTTACGGCGAGGCGGATCCCTCCTTCTTAGGCGGACCCATCCCCATCGGCGGGGCGGCAGGCGACCAGCAGGCGGCGCTCTTCGGACAGACCTGCTTTAATCCCGGGGAGGCGAAGAATACCTACGGAACTGGCTGCTTCCTGTTAATGAATACCGGTGAGAAGCCTATCTTCTCCAAGAACGGCCTGGTTACCACCATCGCCTGGGGACTGGACGGCAAGGTGAATTACGCGTTAGAGGGCTCTATCTTCGTAGCCGGCGCAGCGATTCAGTGGCTTAGAGATGAGATGCGGATCATCGACTCTGCTCCGGATTCTGAGTACATGGCCAAGAAGGTTAAGGATACCAATGGCTGCTATGTTGTACCTGCATTTACCGGTCTGGGAGCTCCCCACTGGGATCAGTACGCCAGAGGAACCATCGTGGGCATTACCAGAGGCGTGAATAAGTACCATATTATCCGCGCTACCTTAGAGTCCCTGGCATATCAGACCAATGACGTATTACAGGCCATGAAGGCGGATTCCGGCATCGATCTGGCAGCCTTAAAAGTAGACGGCGGCGCCAGCGCCAATAACTTCTTAATGCAGACTCAGTCCGACATTATCAATGCTCCGGTTCAGAGGCCGGTATGTGTGGAGACCACAGCCATGGGCGCTGCGTATCTGGCAGGCCTGGCAGTGGGATACTGGAAGAGCAAGGAGGATGTGATTAAGAACTGGGCCATCGATAAGGTATTTACTCCTGAGATCAGCGATGCAGACAGGGAAGAGAAGATCGCCGGCTGGAATAAGGCTGTGAAATATTCCTTCGGATGGGCGAAGGAGAACTAAGGGGAATCGTTGTAGCAAATTGACAGAATACCGCTCCTCCCGGGCATGACGTCATGTCCGGTGAGAGGCGGAACGAAAAATAATAGGGGGAAAACATATGTTACCATACATAGCAGAATTTATCGGAACCATGCTGTTAATCATCTTAGGCGACGGCGTAGTGGCCAATGTAACCTTAAACAAATCTGGTATGAAGGGGGCTGGCTCTATCCAGATTACCTTTGCCTGGGGCCTTGCAGTTATGATTCCTGCCTTTATCTTCGGCGCGGCGTCAGGGGCACACTTTAATCCGGCTCTTACCATCGCGCTGGCAGTGGATGGAAGTCTTGCCTGGGGCCTGGTTCCCGGATACATTATCGCACAGTTTGCCGGAGCCTTTGTGGGGGCATGCCTGGTATATGCCTTATTTAAGGATCAGTTCGATGCCACAGACGATGCAGGAACCAAGCTGGGTGTATTCTCCACCGGTCCGTCCGTTCCCAATATGCCTCTGAATATCTTAAGTGAAGCAATCGGAACCTTTGTACTGGTATTCGCTATCAAGGGAATCCCGGCTACAGCCGCTCCTGGCGTAGAGAAGTTCATGGTATTCGGAATCATCGTTTCCATCGGTATGTCCTTAGGCGGCCTGACCGGCTATGCCTTGAACCCGGCCCGTGACCTGGGACCCCGTATCGCACATGCAGTGCTTCCCATTAAGGGGAAAGGCGATTCCAACTGGGGCTACGCTCCTGTGGTAATCGCAGGTCCGGTGATCGGCGCCCTGATTGCAGTTTTGTTATACGGCGCGATTCCGTGGTAATCAATTCAATTTCGATTAAGATAGAGTCTGTCAGAAAAGCTGACTCAATAAAAGAGGGGACAAAATCCTTTGACCCCCAATATTTATATAATTAATGAGAGCAGAGCCTGACAATGATCCCGCGCCGCAAAGCGCTTTGTCAGGCTTTTTGCTATAATGGTTTAGGAAGAGAGGTCGATTACTATGTATGATGTAATCATCATCGGAGCAGGCGTGTCCGGGGCCGCCGCGGCGAGAGAGCTGTCCCGCTATCAGGTAAGGGCCTGCGTGCTGGAAAAGGAAGAGGATGTGTGCTGTGGCACATCCAAGGCAAACAGCGCTATCGTCCATGCAGGCTATGATGCGGCCAATGGTTCTCTGATGGCGAAGCTGAATGTCCAGGGGAATCGGATGATGGCCCAGCTTTCCAAGGATCTGGATTTTGAATTTATCCAGAATGGCTCCTTGGTGGTGTGTACAGAGGAGGAGAACCGTCCGGGGCTGGAGGCCCTTTTGGAGCGGGGGATAAAGAATGGTGTGGAAGGCCTGCGGATCATCGAGCGCAAGGAGCTGGTGGAGATGGAGCCGAATATCTCTGACCAGGCAGTTGCCGCCCTCTATGCTCCCACCGGCGGGATTGTCTGCCCCTTTAATTTAAATATAGCTTTGGCGGAAAATGCCTGCACAAACGGGGTGGAATTCCGCTTTAACACCCAGGTGGAGGGGATTGAGCGGATCCAGGGCGGTTACCGGTTAAAGACAAATCAGGGAGATGTGGAAACAAAATGTGTGGTGAATGCTGCCGGCGTATATGCGGATACGATCCACAACATGGTAAGTGAGAAAAAGATTACCATTATCCCCAGAAGAGGAGATTACTGCCTGCTGGACAAGACGGCGGGGAATCATGTAAAGAGGACTATTTTTGCACTTCCGGGCAAGTATGGCAAGGGGATCCTGGTATCGCCCACCGTTCACGGGAATCTCATCGTAGGGCCTACGGCCATCGACATCGAGGATAAAGAGGGGACCAATACCACCAGGGCCGGGCTGGACGAGGTGATCAGCAAATGTGCCAACACGGTGAAGAATGTGCCTCTCCGCCAGGTGATTACCTCCTTTGCCGGGCTCCGCGCCCATGAGGAGGGCCATGAGTTTATAATTAGAGAGCTTCCGGAGGCCCCAGGCTTTGTGGACTGCGCAGGCATCGAGTCCCCGGGACTTACCAGCAGCCCGGCCATCGGATGCATGGTGGCGGAGATTGTGAAGGGGATCTTAGATCTGAAGGAGAACCCGGACTTTGTGGGAACCCGGAAGGGGATCCTGAATCCGGAAGCCCTTTCTATGGAGGAGAGGAATGCTCTGATTAAAGAAAAGCCGGCTTATGGAAATATTATCTGCCGCTGCGAGATGGTGACTGAGGGAGAGATCCTGGATGCCATCCACCGCCCATTAGGCGCTAAGTCCTTAGACGGGGTGAAGCGCAGGACCAGGGCTGGCATGGGCCGCTGTCAGGCAGGCTTCTGCTCGCCCCGCACTATGGAAATCCTTTCCAGAGAGCTCTCCATGGATATGATGGAGATTACCAAGAGCGGCGGGAAATCCACCTTCGTGGTGGGAACCAATAAGGACCGGATATAGAAAGGGGCGTCAGAAAATGAAAGCATATGATATCGTAATCATTGGCGGCGGCCCTGCAGGGCTGGCAGCCGCGGTTTCCGCAAAAAACAGCGGAGCAGATTCCATCCTGATTCTGGAGCGTGACAAGGAGCTGGGAGGTATTTTAAATCAGTGTATCCACAATGGCTTTGGCCTTCACACCTTTAAGGAGGAGCTGACCGGGCCGGAGTATGCGGCAAGATATATTAAGCAGGTATTGGACTTAGGGATTGAATATAAGCTTCACACCATGGTAATGGACATCAGCCATGAGAAGGTGGTGACGGCCATGAACCGGGAGGAGGGTATGTTTACCATCCAGGCAAAGGCAGTGATCCTGGCGATGGGGTGCAGGGAGCGGTCCAGAGGCGCCTTAAATATCCCGGGCTACCGTCCGGCAGGCATTTATTCTGCAGGGACAGCCCAGCGCCTGGTGAACCGGGAGGGCTTTATGCCAGGCCGTGAGGTAGTGATCTTAGGCTCCGGCGATATTGGCCTGATTATGGCCCGCCGCATGACCTTTGAGGGAGCGAAGGTAAAGGTAGTGGCAGAGCTGATGCCCTATTCCGGCGGATTAAAGAGAAATATCGTCCAGTGTCTGGATGACTATGGCATCCCCTTAAAGCTGAGCCACACTGTGGTGGAGATCCGGGGCAAGGAGCGCCTCACCGGGATCACCATCGCCGAGGTGGACAAGAAGGGAAAGCCGATCCCAGGCACAGAGGAGGATTATGACTGTGATACCCTGCTCCTCTCCGTGGGACTGATCCCGGAGAACGAGCTGTCCAGAGGCGCCGGGGTGGAGATGAGCCCCATTACCTCCGGACCATTAGTAAATGAAAGCCTGGAGACGAATATCGAAGGCGTTTTTGCCTGCGGCAATGTGCTCCATGTCCATGACCTGGTGGACTTTGTGTCTGAGGAGGCAGGGGCGGCAGGAAGGAATGCAGCTGCCTTTGTCAGAGGAGAGCGGGCCAGGGCCCAGGGCAGAGAGATTAAGCTGAACCCCATAGAAGGGGTGCGCTACACTGTACCCTCGGTGATCCGTCCGGATCAGATGGATGAAAAGCTGACGGTGCGGTTCCGAGTGGGCAATGTTTATAAAAATTGCTATATCAGCGTATACTTTGATGATGAGAGGGTCAGCCGCCGCAAGCGTCCGGTGGTAGCGCCCGGGGAGATGGAGGAGATCAAGCTGGAAAAGGAAAAGCTTTTATCTTACCCGGATCTGAAAACCATAACCGTAAAGATCGAGGAGGCGTAGGCCATGGAAAAAAGAGAATTAATCTGCATAGGCTGTCCTCTGGGCTGCCCGGTAACTGTAACCATGGAAGAGGGCCAGGTAGTGAAGGTAGAGGGAAATACCTGCAAGAGAGGCGATGATTACGCCAGAAAGGAAGTGACCAATCCCACCCGCATCGTGACCAGCACGGTTACCGTGGAGGGAGGAAAGGATGTAACCGTATCCGTGAAAACCCGTTCCGATGTGCCCAAGGGCAAGATTTTTGAATGTGTGAAGTCATTAAAGGGAATTGTGGTGAAGGCGCCGGTTCACATCGGAGATGTGATAGTGGCCAATGCGGCGGATACCGGGGTGGATATGATTGCAACCAGCAATGTGTACGAGAAGTAGGAAGCGGGCAGAGGATTGCCGCCGGTAATGTGCATGCGAAGCAGGCGGGCAGAGGATTGCCGCCGGTAATGTGCATGCGAAGCAGGCGGACATAGGATTGCCGCCGGCATGTGCACGCAAAGCAGGAAGCGGGCAGCGGACTGTGCTGCCCGCATGACAAGGCCCGGCAGGGCGTGAACTGCAGAAGGAAAGGAGAAGGAATGGAAGAAAAGAAGAAGGCAACTGGATGGGGAAACCTAAATGGAATCAGCGACGATGATAAGACCTGCGGCTTAAATGATATGAACTGTCTGGGAGATGAGGACGATAAGAGCTGCGGTTTAAATGACATGAACTGCCTGAGCCAGGAGGAGGACAAGACCTGCGGCTTAAATGACATGAATTGCCTGGGAGACGAGAAGTGATACCGCTGGCTGCGGCCTGCGGTTCATCGGTTACAATTTAAACCGTTCAAGAAAGGGGAGCGTTACAGAATGAAGAAGTTTATCAATGCAGTAGATCAGGTAGAGAATCAGATGATTCAAGGTATGGTAAAGGCATATCCTGCTTATTTGCGGAAGCTGGACTGCGGAAATGTAGTCGTGCGGGCGCAGAAGAAGGAGGGAAAGGTAGCCTTAATCAGCGGCGGCGGAAGCGGCCATGAGCCGGCTCACGGCGGCTTTGTAGGCGAGGGAATGCTGGACGGGGCAGTGGCTGGCGCTGTGTTTACCTCCCCGACTCCGGACCAGATTCTGGAGGGCATCCGGGCCATTGCCACAGACAAGGGCGTCCTGATGGTGGTGAAGAACTACACAGGCGATGTGATGAATTTCGAGATGGCGGCTGAGATGGCTGAGATGGAAGGAATCTCCGTAAAGCATGTGGTGACCAATGACGATGTGGCAGTGGACGGAAGTCTTTATACGGTAGGCCGCAGAGGCGTGGCAGGGACCGTATTTGTACACAAGATCGCAGGAGCCCTGGCTGAGACCGGCGCGGACTTAGACGCAGTGCAGGCAGTGGCCCAGAAGGTAATCGATAATGTGCGCACTATGGGCGCGGCCATCGCTCCCTGTACTGTACCGGCAGCTGGAAAGCCTGGCTTCGAGCTGAATGAGGATGAAATGGAGGTGGGAATCGGCATCCACGGCGAGCCGGGAACCCACAAGGAGGCCATGCGGCCGGCAGATGAGGTGGTGGATATGCTGCTGGAGAAGATTCTGGCGGATATCGATTACTCCGGCAGCGAGGTGGCGGTGATGATCAATGGCGCCGGTGCAACCCCCTTAATGGAGCTGTTTATTATCAATAACCGGGTGGCAGACGTGCTGGCGGAGAAAGGGATCAAGGTTTACCGCACGCTGGTAGGGGAGTATATGACCTCCATTGAGATGCAGGGCTTTTCTATCTCTCTGTTAAAGCTGGATGATCAGATGAAGGAGCTTTTAGATGCCAGGGCGGATGCTCCGGCCTGGAAGGAGTAAGGATACCTGTGAGCGGAGGGTATCACTTTGTGACCCCATGCCCGCACAGCTTTTCGCAGCAGAAAATCAGCAGAGGAGAGGACAGAGGATGGCAGAGGGCAAATTTGTAATTGAAGTGTTAAAAAAGATCGGCGAGAAAATCGAGGAGCAGAAGGAGTATCTGACCGAGCTGGATCAGCCTATCGGGGACAGCGACCATGGAATTAACCTGGCCAGAGGCTTTGGAGAGGTGGAAAAGAAGCTCCCCACCCTGGAGGATAAGGATCTGGGAACCATCATGAAGACGGTGGGGATGACCCTGGTATCTACCGTAGGCGGCGCCTCCGGCCCCTTGTACGGCTCCGCCTTTATGAAGGCCGGCATGGCCTGGAGCGGAAAAATGGAGATTACCATGGAGGAGTTTTTGGAAGGCTTAGACGCGGCGGTGGAGGCGGTTAAGCAGAGAGGGAAAGCTACTGTGGAGGAAGCCACCATGCTGGATGCCATGGTTCCCGCCCTGGAAGCCATGAAGACTGCCGGGAATGGAGCCGGGGACGCAAAGTCTGTGCTGGAGGCAGGCTGCAAGGCCTCCTGGGCAGGAGCGGAGCACACCAAGGATCTGGTGGCGACCAAGGGCCGCGCCAGCTATGTGGGCGAGCGGGGCTTAGGCCATCAGGATCCAGGCGCGACCTCCTTCTCCTTCATGCTGGAGGTGGTGAAGGACAGCCTGTAGGCTGGCTGCTGGCTGGTTCTCCTTGCCATGCCGGCTTCTGGGCTTTGGCGTGACAAAAGCGGGCAGGTCTGGGGCTGGGCAAAGGGCTTTGAGGGCGGCTCTGTGCAGGGAAAGGAAGGGATTTGTATGGTAGGCTTAGTGATTGTCTCTCACAGCGAGAACCTGGCCAAAAGCGTGGTGGAATTTACCTCCATGATGGCAAAGGATGCGGTGATTGCACCGGCCGGAGGCCTGGAGGACGGAAGCTTTGGAACCAGCTTTGAGCGGATTCAAAGCGCTATCGAGAGTGTATATTCGGAGGATGGGGTGATCGTCCTGATGGATCTGGGAAGCGCCGTGATGACCACAGAGATGGTGCTGGAGATGATGGAGGGACCCAAAATCGCCATGGCGGACTGCCCCCTGGTGGAGGGAGCGGTGATCGCTTCCATCAGCGCGGTGGGCGGAAAGAGCTTTGAAGAGATTTTACAGGATCTGGATAAGGTGAGAGAGATGCGGAAGCTGCAGTAAGCGGCGGATGCAGAAAAATTTTTCCCTTTGTAAGGAAATGATGCCGGAAGGCCTGGGGACAGGTCTTCCGGCATTTATTGATTTCGCATGGTTACTGTGCCTTGTAGAATAAAAGCTGATGGTAGGCAGCTTGATCCGCTTTTAGCTGTGCCTCATTTCCCACGGTGGCTGTACCGGACTGGTTTATGATTTCCCGGAAGCATTCCGCGGCCGCCTTCTGATCCTCCAGGGTGGCTTTCTTCATGTCATTAACCACATCACAGGCCTTTTGGGTATCCCACCCCAGGATTTCATCTTCCATAGCCGCCAGTGGCTTTGCCAGCACACCCCGGGCCATACCAGCAGTAGAAACAGCGGTGAGGATGTATCCATCTAAATCCTCCTGGGCCAGATCCATCGCCGCAATGGCATCGGCCGTCCCGTCAAACACCTTAACCGTTTCCGCTGCATTGGGATCGCTGTAGCTGTACAGGGTCATAGCGCCATTATAAGCGGTAAAGGTGATGCCGCTGCTGTATGCGCCCATCTGGAAGCGGAGCTTTGGAACCGTGTACCGGTCCGATGCCGCCATGAGAAATGGAACATAGGCTCCGGAAAACCCGTCCGCTTCATAGCAGTTCCCAACAGTAACCGTATATTGATCGGAGCTTTCCAGTATAGCGGCCCGCTTCTGGACCTTTTGTGGTAATGCAATCTGGTTTTCAGTGGATTCCCTGGAAGGAAGCGCCTCTAACCGATTGGCACTGCTCTCTTTTATGGTGTTCAGATCCGATTCCGGGGCGGCACAGACAAAGATTAAACGCCCCTTTTTCATCAGCTTATGGGAAACAGACGGAAGACGTTCTGCCAAAATGGCGCCAAAGGAGCTGTCATGTTCCAGCTTATCCTTTATGTCCTCAAGGTAATAATAAAATTCCTGCCCTCTGTATGCTTCCTCATAAGCATAGCTGCGGTAACGGTAGGAAGCTGCCAGATCCCGCGCAGCGCTCAGCTTGTCATCTGCCCGGGAGATATCATAGAAATCTGCCTCCCGCAAAAGGAATTCCCGGATACGCTCCGTATCAGTAAAATCCGTGCTGCCCAGCATCTCCAGCAGAAGGGAAAGGCTTGCGTCATAGTCTTCCGTCAGCGTGGTCCAGCTAAGCCCCATCATCGGGTAAGCTTCCTCTCCATCTGGATACAGACAGTCCGTATTATAAGAATACAGGTATTCGCTTTTTAAATTCAGGATTTCCTCTAAGGTATGCTCTTTGGTGCCCATATTTCCTGCTAAAATAAGGCAAAGTCCCAGATCCATCTGCTCTTCATCTGAAAGCTCCTGGATATCAAAATAGATTTTGCAGGCTCCCACATGCTCTATCTCTGCAGGAGCCATATAATAGGTAACGCCGTCCCCCTCTGTCTTTTCGTAACAGGTGAAGGGCTCTTCATCAGGAATCCCGGAGGGATCGATGATAAAATCATGGTTGGATCCTTCCGATTCATTCCATTCCCGGAATGCTTTCGTATCCTGAATCATCTTTTGGATCTCATCTTCCGTCATAGAGGCCTTCAGCTCTGTCAGATAGGCATCCCGCTCCTCAAGGAGCTTTTCGGCAAGTCCTGGCTCCGGAACATTGGTGATTAATGCGCTGCGCCTGCTATGCCGCGCCTCCTCTGCCAGACGGCGGAAAATCTCCTGCTCCTTATCGGCTTCCACATCTTTTAAGGTCTGCTCATATAGCTGATAAAAGTTATCGTTCCCTGTATGGGTCCAATAATTGGCAAGATCGGGGAAAATAGTTACCCCCACATTGGTTTGATCTCTGAGGAGATAGCCGGATGTCTCCGCCTGTTTTAAAATCGAAGGTAAAATTTCTTTGTCAATCCCCTCCTCCGCGATATGGAGAAGGGTTTCATCCACAACCGCCTTAAAGGCCTGAGACTGCTCCGGATCTCCATAGCAGAGGCTGAACAGGAGGTAGGGCTTTGCATTATACAGATTGGCATAAACGTATGCAGGGTTCAGGATCCCCTGTGCTTTCAGATTTCTGTGGAAGGAAGAATTTTCATGATTTAATCCTTCAGCCAGCACGTCCCATGCCAACAGATCCTCCCAGCTTTTATCCTCAAGGCTGAAGGCATAGTCAATCTGAGAAGCATTTTCTGTCAGATCCCCTTCATAAGCCGGAACGGATACGATCCGTTCCTCATAGCCCTCCTCAGAAGCAGGATCCTTGTAAACAGAGAGATCGGTTTTATAAGGCTCAGCTTTTGACAGATACTCCCGGTCCATAAAGCTTAAAACCGTTTCATAATCCATATCCCCATACAGGAAGATCAGACTGTTGTCAAAATGATAGTAGCGCTCATAGGTATCTAATACAGACTGGTAGGTAAGCGCCTGGTAGTTTCTGTGGGAGCGCCCGATGGCATTGGAGGCATATTGATCCGGATATAGGGCATCCTCCAGATTATTAGATGCTTCCATGGCCATATCGGTGAGAAATCCAAAATCTTCCGAGTAGACCGTGCCGATCATGCGGATCTCATCTTCCGGGCTCTCTAATTCATAACGAAGGGCTTCCCGCTTGAAAATGTTTTCATTCTTGAGAATATCCGGCGCCACCATGCAGCTTAAGTATGCGTCCATCAGCTTGATGAGCTGTTCTTCGCTTTCTGAGCTTACGGGATAAGCGGTAAATGTGTTGTAGGTAAATGCATTGACAAAGGTGTTATAGCTCTTTCCCGCCAAATCGAAAAAAAGATCTTTGCTGGGATATTTTTCCGATGAAGCAAGGATGGCATGCTCAAACACATGGTTGGCATCGGTTTCATCGATATACGGTGTGTGGTAGCTGATAGAAAATGCCAGCTCCGGATCGCTGTTTTTTACCCAGAGGAGCCTGGCCCCGCTTTTTTTGTGAGTGAATCCCATAAGCCTCGCCTGCAGCATCTCGCTGTCGGAAAGGGAATCCACGGTGAATCCGGAAACCACATCTCCTATCTCCAGGACTTTCTCCGGCTGGCCGGCGGGCTCCTCCTGGTCGGCGGGCTCTTCCTGTGTGGAAGGCCTGGCTGAATCTGCTTCGGCTCCCCCGGAAGGCTGGCCGGCGGCAGGCTCCGGGGCCTTTGGGGCCTGGCACCCGCTTATGGCGGCCACAACAGCCGCCAGGCCGAAGGCCATGAGCTTTTTATAGGTTTGTTTCATTTTGACGCCTCCTGAACAGTAACGTAAATTTCCCTTTTGAACCATTATAGAATTTACAGTCAGGCAAGTCAATATGTACATGATGTTGGGGTTAAAAGGCTTTTTGACCCTTTTGATACCGGACATAGCAGCAAATCGCGCTAAAGACATCAAAGCAAAAGAAAAAATGCAGCATTATATGAATGGCCCCTTGTTTTTTTGAAAGCCTGCCATGCTGGCAGCTCCTATAGATGCCGCTGATTCCATACATGCTGGAGGCGAGCAGGAGAGAGTAGTCAAATAAAAATAGAAAGGGAATCAGGGGGAGAATCAGAATATGCAGCATCAGCACAAGGGTGAATGTCAGCAGATACACTGGAATGTACAACAGCTTTATCAGCATATCCCAAAATAACAGCTGCTGCTCCGTATATCCCCGCCGGGGAAGAAGAAATGCATAGACCATATTAGGCAGCAGGATCAGTGCAAACAGGATGGGCCACAGCATCAGAGTGGCGCCGGTCAGGCCCTTTAATGCACAGATAATGATGTACAGGTAGGGAGCGGCGAGAAGCCATAGCATAGGTATTTTTTTCATTTATGGATCATCCCTTCATGGCTGGAGTCGGGAGTGAGAGATTTCTCTAATTCTTCTAAGTGAGTTGATGAAAGTACACATCTCTACGGGTTTCACAATATCAAAAAAACTTTAATAAGTCAAGAAAATACCTTGATTTGATCTTGTATTTACAAAAGACGGCCAGGTATAGTAGAATGGTGGAAAAGGAATTACAAGTATCCAGGAAAGCCTGTGGGTATGCCGTCTGCTACAGGTGAGAGAGGAACATCCTGGAAAACATTTTGGCAATGAGAGGGAGGAAATCAATATGGGGGATACGGTCCGTGTGTGCTATCAGGGCGGAGAAGGGGAGATCGTGGAGAAGAAGTCACGATTCATCGCCACTGTCCGGCCGGTGAAGACGGAGGAGGAGGCCATGGCCTTTGTGGAGGAGATGCGGAAGAAGTACTGGGATGCCCGGCATAATTGCTACGCCTATATCTGCGGGGAGGGGCGGCCTCAGATGAAATGCAGCGATGACGGGGAGCCCAGCCAGACAGCAGGGCGTCCCATGCTGGATGTGCTGCTGGGGGAGGGGCTGCGGGATGTATGTGTGGTGGTGACCCGGTACTTTGGCGGGACGCTCTTAGGAACCGGGGGCCTGGTGCGGGCTTACTCCCAGGCAGTAAAGGAAGGGCTTTCGGCCAGTCAGATCCTGGAAAAGCAGACAGGGAAAATCCTTACCGTGACATCGGACTATACTGCAGTGGGAAAGCTTCAGTATATGGCCGGCCAGATGGATCTGCGGATCCTGGATACGGAGTACACAGATCAGGTGGTGATGAAGCTTTTGGCAGGGGAGTGCCAGGCAGAGGCCGCGGTAAAGCAGATTGCAGAGCTGACCGGGGGATGCGCCCAGGTTCAGGAGGAGGGGCCGGTGTATTACGGAGTGGATGGGAAGGAGGTAGTGTTTTTGTAAAAACGCGGTTTTGCCTCGCCTGGGGCGGATGTAATATCATCTGCGTCTTCTGCTGTGTCTGCTGTAAAGCGGTTAAGGGGGAATAAGGTTCCCCCGCTGGGTAGCATGATTGAGAACCAGAAAAAATCCCTTGAAATCCCCGTAATTGGGTGATATAGTAGAACATTGTGAAATGATGTGAAAGCGCTGCCGGGAAATTCCCTGCAGCTTGCCAATGGGAAAGTAAGAGAGCGCTACGTGACAGAAAGGTATACGGTTTATGAAGACGAAACGAGAGGATGTAAGAAATATTGCAATCATTGCCCATGTGGACCATGGGAAGACCACTCTGGTGGATGAGCTGTTAAAGCAGAGCGGCGTGTTCCGCGCCAATCAGGAGGTAGGGGAGCGGGTGATGGACTCGAATGACCTGGAGCGGGAGCGGGGCATCACCATCCTGGCGAAGAATACGGCGGTATTTTATCAAGGGACTAAGATTAATATTATCGACACCCCGGGCCACGCGGATTTCGGAGGCGAGGTGGAGCGGGTGCTGAAGATGGTAAACGGCGTGATTTTAGTGGTGGACGCCTTTGAGGGTGCCATGCCCCAGACACGCTTTGTGCTTCAGAAGGCGCTGGAGATGGATCTTCCGGTGATCTGCTGCATTAATAAGATAGACCGTCCGGAGGCCCGTCCGGCAGAGGTGGTGGATGAGGTTCTGGAGCTGTTTATGGATCTGGACGCTTCGGATGAGCAGCTGGAATGTCCCTTCCTCTATGCTTCCGCCAAGGCTGGCTTTGCCAAGAAGGAGCTGGAGGATGAGGAGGTAAATATGGAGCCGCTGTTTGAGACCATAGTCAATTATATTCCGGCTCCGGAAGGAGATCCGGATGCGCCTACCCAGGTGCTGATCAGCACCATTGATTATAATGAATATGTGGGGCGGATCGGCATCGGAAAGGTGGATAATGGCGGCTTGCGGGTGAACCAGGAGTGTGTTCTGGTGAACCACCATGAGCCGGATAAATTCCATAAGATTAAGATCGGGAAGCTTTATGAGTTTGACGGGCTGAAGCGGGTGGAGGTTTTGGAGGCTGGTGTGGGCTCGATCGTGGCCATCTCCGGAATCAGCGACCTCCATATCGGGGATACCATCTGCTCTGTGGACAGCCCGGATCCCATTCCCTTTCAGAAGATATCGGAACCTACCATCTCCATGTATTTTATGGTGAATGACAGTCCCCTGGCAGGACAGGAGGGAAAGTATATCACCTCCCGGCACATCCGGGACCGGCTATTCCGGGAATTGAATACAGATGTGAGCCTGCGGGTGGAGGAGACGGATTCCGCGGACTGCTTTAAGGTATCCGGACGGGGAGAGCTTCACCTGTCGGTGCTTATCGAGACCATGCGCCGGGAGGGCTTTGAGTTTGCGGTGAGCAAGGCGGAGGTTATTTATAAATACAATGAGCGCAATCAGAGGCAGGAGCCTATGGAGATAGCTTATGTGGATGTGCCGGAGGAATTTACCGGGGCGATCATCCAGAAGCTGACCTCCAGGAAGGGTGAGCTGACCGGGATGACGCCCATCGCCAGAGGCTATACACGGCTGGAGTTTACCATCCCCTCCAGAGGCCTTATCGGCTACCGGGGGACCTTTATGACAGACACTAAGGGCAATGGTATTTTAAATACCATATTTGACGGCTATGGCCCTTATAAGGGGGATTTGTCCTACCGTCCTACCGGCTCCCTCATCGCCTACGAGTCTGGGGAATCCATTACCTATGGGCTGTTTAATGCTCAGGAGAGAGGGATTCTGTTTATCGGGCCAGGGGTGAAGGTATATGGGGGAATGGTCATAGGCCAGAATCCGAAGGCAGAGGATATCGAGGTAAATGTGTGTAAGACAAAGAAGCTGACCAATACCCGTTCCTCCAGCGCAGATGAGGCCCTCCGCCTGGTTCCACCTAAGGTGATGAGCTTAGAGCAGTGCCTGGAGTTTATCGACACGGATGAACTTCTGGAGATCACGCCTGTATCCTTAAGGATCCGGAAAAAGATCCTGGATCCCACCTTGAGAAAGCGGGCTTCCTTTAAAAATAAAGCAACCGTTTAGATGGCGCGGACGGGCAAAATAGACGGCGCGGACGGGCAAAAATACGCCCGTCTGAACAGTTACAAAATGAATTTAAGAAAAATGAGAAATCCTGTCGATAGGTTTTGGTGGGATTTCTTTTTTTACAGTCATAATTTTAGTTCACCGCCCATATATTTGTTATGTGCAGCAGCCGTCAGGTTTGGTAATTTCAGGGTTAGGCTGTGACGAATTGAATGGAAAGAGGAGAGAGATACTATGTCAGAAAAAATGATTGAAAACAACAAAGTGACCGTGATCGGTAAGATTGTTTCCGGATTTACCTTCAGCCATGAGGTCTTCGGGGAAGGCTTTTACATGGTGGATCTGGAGGTGAACCGGCTTAGCGAGCAGGCCGATATTATTCCCCTTATGATATCTGAGCGGCTGATTAAAGTGGATGAGGATTACCAGGGCTGCACCATCGAGGCTACAGGGCAATTCCGCTCATATAACCGTCATGAAGGGGTAAAGAACAAGCTGATTTTATCTGTTTTTGTCAGGGAAATTCACTTTATTGAGGAGTTTACTGATTATACGAAAACCAATCAGATTTTTCTGGACGGCTATATCTGTAAGGCACCAGTTTACCGGAAAACCCCTCTGGGAAGGGAGATTGCAGACCTGCTGCTGGCAGTGAACCGTCCTTACGGGAAATCGGATTACATACCCTGCATTGCCTGGGGACGAAACGCCAGGTTTGCCTCCGGCTTTGAGGTAGGTTCCCGGGTGAAGGTCTGGGGCCGGGTTCAGAGCCGGGAATATACGAAAAAGCTGAGCGAAACCGAGTGTGAGAAGCGGGTGGCCTATGAGGTGTCGGTGAGCAAGCTGGAGTTTGGAGAGGGGTAATGTAAGAAAAAAGTAAGAAATGTTGCATATTTTTAAAAAATGTGTTATTATGAGCTACGTTGCTACGGTTTTTGGTAAATGGAGAACCGGGGCTTTGTTGCAGGAGAATCCATTATGAAGTGCAGGCGCAGCTTACGCAGAGCACTTCCAGGTATGAGGTGCATTCAGATGAAAAAAGGAACGATTCAGGTGATCTGTGGTTCTGGCAGAGGAAAGACGAATGCTGCTGTAGGAAGGGCGATTCGTGCTCTGGCAGAGCAGGAGAATGTGATCATGATACAGTTCTTAAAGGGAAGCCAGGATGAAGGGATGAAGGATGTGCTGGCCCGTTTAGAGCCGGAGCTTAAGGTATTCCGATTTGAGAAGGCTTCCGCGTTTTATGAGACATTGTCCAGCCAGGAGAAGGCGGAGGAGTGTGTAAATATCCGCAATGGGCTGAATTTTGCCAGAAAGGTGATGGCCACAGGGGAGTGTGATCTGCTGATCCTGGATGAGATTTTGGGGATCGTGGACTGTGGTATTATAAAGACCGGGGATTTGATGCAGATGCTGGAATCCAGGGAGAGCGAAATGGATGTGGTCCTTACAGGAAAGGTATTTCCGGAAGGGCTGGAGGACATCGCAGATGATATCTCGGTGATTCAGAAAGTTAAAGTTGACAAAGAAGAGGAAGGATGATAGTATAGTAAAAAGCGAAATGCTTAAAGAAGTAAAAAGGGAATGAAAGAGTAGAGGTTGCGCTGATTATGAGTAGGCTGGCGGATGTGACGGGCACAGGAGAAGACAGCGGAAAGGAAAAGGCGCCGAAGGAAGGGAGAGACCGTAGCTTCCGACCTGGGCATACAGTGAAGAATTGTATGACTGTCATCTGACAGGATGGAGAGCTACTTAAGAGAGTGAGCGTATGGATGCAGGCTTGACGCAAGCTTCATTCGAATCTTAAGGGCTGACAGATGTCAGCCCTTTTTGTATCATAGGAAAGTGCGTCCTGTGATACAAAAACGCTCCGCGGAGATCGCACTGCGGCGGCAAGGAAAGAATCAGGAGGGAAGGATATGGCAGTATTTGAAGGTGCGGGCGTAGCATTGATTACCCCGATGAAGGCCAATGGAGAGGTAAATTATGACAAGCTGGAGGAGATTCTGGAGGAGCAGATTGCAGGGGGGACTGATGCCATAGTGGCCTGCGGGACCACTGGCGAGGCATCGACCCTGACCCATGAGGAGCATTTGGATGTGATCCGCCATACCTGTAAGGTGGTGGCAGGCCGGATTCCGGTGATAGCAGGCACGGGCTCAAACTGTACGGAGACGGCCATCTATCTTTCTGTGGAGGCAGAGAAAGCCGGGGCGGACGGGGTGCTGGTGGTATCCCCTTATTATAATAAGGCGACCCAGAAGGGGCTGGCCGCCCACTTTACCGCCATCGCCAATGCCATACAGATTCCAGTGATTTTATATAATATTCCAGGGCGGACCGGGGTGACCATCCAGCCCCAGACCATTGTGGAGCTTTGCAGGAATGTGGAGAATATTGTGGGAGTGAAGGAGGCCAGCGGTAATTTCTCCAGCATTGCCACCCTGATGAGCCTGGCGGATGGCTGTGTGGATGTGTATTCCGGAAATGATGATCAGATTGTGCCCCTGCTGTCTCTGGGAGGAAAAGGGGTGATTTCCGTTCTCTCGAACGTGGCCCCCAGACAGACCCATGAGATCTGCGCATCCTTTTTCGCAGGGGATGTGAAGCGGAGCATGGAGCTGCAGATCGCGGCGATTCCCCTGATCACGGAGCTGTTCCGGGAGGTGAATCCTATTCCGGTGAAGGCGGCTATGAATCTGATGGGCAAGGAGACCGGGCCCCTTAGGATGCCCTTGACTGAGATGGAGCCAGAGCATCAGGAGCTGTTAAAAAAGGCGATGAGGGAGTATGGGATTTTGTAAGAGTGTGGCAAAAGCCTGCGATAAGGACGGGAATCGGCAGGCTTCAGAGCGACTGGATGGCAGGGATGGAGGACGAGAATGATAAGAATGATTATGCACGGCTGCAATGGGGCTATGGGTCAGGTAATCGCAGGGCTTGTGGAACAGGATGAGGACATTACCATTGTAGCCGGAGTGGATATTAATACGGAAAGAAAACAGGATTTCCCGGTATACGCCTCTCTCTGGGAGGTGAGGGAGAAGGCAGATGTGGTTGTAGACTTTGCATCCGCTGCAGCAGTGGACGGGCTTCTGGATTTCTGCCGGGAGAAGGGGATGCCGGTGGTGCTCTGCACCACTGGTCTTAGCGGGGAGCAGCTGGAAAAGACCCAGGAGGCCTCCGGCCAGACGGCGGTGCTGCGTTCTGCTAATATGTCCCTGGGCGTGAATACCCTTCTTAAGCTGGTGGCAGAGGCTGCGAAAACGCTGGCTGCGGCCGGGTTTGATATGGAAATCGTGGAAAAGCATCATAACCAGAAGATGGATGCGCCCAGCGGTACGGCTCTGGCCCTGGCAGATGCAATGAACCATGGGGCGGGCGATTCCTTCCACTACGTCTATGACCGCAGCCAGAGAAGGGAAAAGCGGGACCGGAAGGAGATCGGCATCAGCGCAGTCCGGGGCGGCACCATTGTGGGAGAGCACGATGTGATCTTTGCCGGAAAGGATGAGGTGATAACCTTAAGCCACGCTGCGTATTCCAAGGCGGTATTTGCCAAGGGCGCAGTGGAGGCGGCTAAGTTTCTGGCAGGGAAGGGACCTGGATTTTACAGTATGTCCGATGTGATTGGAAATAATTAACAAACAAGGGAAATGTTTTTTTCATATTTTTATCTTCTTCGCTTATACTACATGGAGAAAAGGCAAATCAACATGAAAGGAGAAGGAGAATTATGAAAAAAGCTAAATATTATGTAGTCTGCCTGACCGCCGCTTTTGGATTATGGGCAACTGGCTGCTCCAACCAGAGTGACGGAAATCAAACCCAGAGCACCACTAGCAGTACGTCTGCAGCGACCTCAGGTTCGGAGACCTCCGGCACCAGAAGCCAGAATAAGGGAGACGAGGGCGCAGAGGGCGCCGGAGCGGGAAGCACAGGAAGCACGGAAGGAGAGACCGGGGTAATTGACGGCCTGATCGAGGACGCTAAGGACGGCATCGACGACATCATGGACGATGCTGATGGAAATGGCCGGAGCAATGGGGGCACAGGGGCTGCCAACAGCAGCCAAAGCGGAAATACCGGGAGATAAATAAGAAGAGACATAGAGGCAAATAAAATCAGGGACATATGCAGGAGTTAATGCGTATGTCCCTTTTAGCGTCAGAGCGGCCGGATTAGGATAATCCTGCGACTCCTAACGGGTTTATCCCGTTTTGCACAATATGGAAAAGCCCGCTCCCAAATTAAGTTACCTGTGAACGTAGCATAAAAAGATTATGAGGAAAAGTTCTTTGATTTTTTGGGTTTTTTTCTAATATCCGCCTTGCTATAATAAAAATAAAGTTGCTTATAGTGTACCTTAAGGAAATTACCAGCATTGGGGAAAGGAACGTTGTGATTTGCAGCTTCTCTTGTCAGCAGGCTACAGGCGGTCAGGGGGACGCTGCAAATCGCAGCCATGGAGCAGCAGTCATGATGTATACAGCAATGATTATTGATGATGAAAATATGGTTAGAGAAGGGATTTTGAGCCTGGTTGACTGGGAGGAGGAGGGATTCTGCCTGGGAACCTGTGGCCGGGATGGGAGAGAAGGGCTTGCGAATATTCTCAAGGAGAATCCGGATTTCGTATTAGTGGACATTAAAATGCCTGGACTAACTGGATTAGAGGTAATCCGGGAGGCAAGGAGACAGGGGTTCTTGGGGCATTTTATCATCTTAACCGGTTTTTCTGAGTTTGAATATGCGAAGGAAGCGATTTCCATGGGGGTGGATGGATATTTGCTAAAGCCGGTGGATGAGGATGAGCTTCTGGAATATGTGAAAAAAATCCGGCAGAGCCTGGATGAGGAGCGATCTCTTAAGCGTTATCACAGCCAGAATGAGGATAAAGCCAGGCAGGAGCTTTTGCGGAGGGTGGTTCTGAACGAGGGGGATCAAAAAGCACTTCAGGAGGATATCGCCCTGTACCATCTGACGCTGGACGGGGATATTTTCTGTGTCGCCGTGTGCAGAGAGGAGGATGGGGAAAGAGAGAGGGATAAAGAAAGCGGTGGATTATATGATAAGGTGAATTGCCTGATTCAGGGAGATAATGCCTGCATTGGGAAGTTTTCCGTGGAGGATCAGGTGATTCTGATAGGGCGCTCCATTGAATACGGGCTTTGGAAGCAGCGGCTGGAGAAGCGGAATAAGCGGGTAAAAAGCTATTTCGGTTCCGGATTAAAAATTGCGGTGGGCAATAATGTAAAAAACTGGAGAGAATTGTTTTGCTCTTACGAAAGCGCCAGGTTTCTTCTGGAGCAGGCCTTTATCTTTGATCAGGACGATATTCTGACTATTGACCTGATATGCGGCCTGAAGGAGAACCAGGAGGCAGTTACCATCGAATGGATGGAGATGCTGATCGAGGTAGGAGAGGTGGATGGAATCCGCCAGGCACTGAAGGTATTTCGGGATTACTGTACCTGGAACCTGCTAAAGGAGGCGGAGATCAAGCTTCTCCTGATTCAGGATTTAATACAGCTTCAGATGCGCCTGGGGAAGAAATACGATCTCCCGGCACTGGGGAATCATGGGCTGCAGCAGCTGTTGAAGCAGCTTACAGCCGCGGAGGATATGAAAGGGCTGCTGACATGCTATGAGCAGATCCTTATACAGCTAAGTCAAAGGATCAGCGCAGAGGGCGGAGGAAATATTATCCGCCGGGTTTATTACTACATAGAAAAGAATTACGATAAGGATTTAAAGCTGGAAAATATTGCGAAAAATTTTAACTATAACAGTGCCTATCTGGGCAAGCTGTTTCGCAAGGAAATGGGAGAGACCTTTAATAATTCCCTTGACCGGATCCGCATTACCAATGCCAGGCGGCTTTTACAGGAGACAAACCTGAAGGTATATCAGATATCTCAGCAGGTGGGCTATAGCAGTATGGATTATTTCTATATGAAATTTAAGAAATATGTGGGGATTAGCCCAAAGGAATATCGGAAGCAGGTGAATACCAAGGAGGAGTAATAAGAAAGCAGGGTGGAGATTGACACCCTGTTTTTTTCGCCTGCATTCTTCCGGCAAGGAGTATTTCTCTAAAAATTAAGACTTTCCGGTCTGATTTTTCGGGTATTAAGAGAAATGTAAGAAATGATAAAATAAAGCAAAAAAAGCTTCATTAATAGAAATATATTTTTAAGGGAGGTAGCGATGAGCAGAGCATGGAAAAACCGCGTCATCCGAGCCGCGGCGAAAGTACTGACGGTGGCATTTGCCGTCACGTCCTGTCTGTCCGGCATGACCATCACCACACATGCGGAGGGATATGGAAAAAACGGCGTTATTCGTGATATCACTTCCCAGCAGCTGGTGGAGGACATGGGACTGGGGTATAACCTGGGAAATACCTTTGACAGCATCGGGTCCTTTATCACGCTGGGGGATCCCTGGGAATACCAGAAGGGATGGGGAAATGACCCATTATCCAGGCAGTTTATTCACAAGGTAAAGGAAGGCGGGTTCCGGACCATCCGTTTCCCGGTCAGCTGGGCCCAGTGGATCGATGAGAATCATCAGATTAACCCAGGATATATGAACGCCATCCAAAGGGTGGTGGACTGGTGTATGGAGGAGGACCTCTATGTCATCCTGAATATTCACCATGACAGCGGAGCGGCGGATACCTCCTGGGTGCGGAAGGCGGCCACGGACTGGGACTGGACTTCAAAGCGGTATCAGGCAGTCTGGACCCAGATTGCGGAAAATTTTAAAGGCTACGGCGATCACCTGATTTTCGAGGGAATGAATGAGGTGGAATTTCCTGAGGCTTCCAGCATGTCCAGGCAGTATGAGATCTTAAATGCCATGAATCAGTTATTTGTAGACATAGTGCGGGGCACCGGCGGGAATAATGCCGGACGGCATCTGCTGATTCCTGGCTATAATACGGATATCGCCAAGACCTGCGACCGGCGGTACCAGATGCCTGATGACCCGGCAGGACACTGCATTCTGTCCATCCATTACTACAGCCCCTCCCCCTTCTGCGTGGCGGAGCACAATGTGGACTGGGCAACCCCGGTTACTACCTGGGGGAGTGAGGAAGACATCCAGGCGGTGGAAGCTCATTTCAATCAGCTGGCGGAGCGCTTTCTTTCCAAGGGAACCCCGGTCATTATCGGGGAGTACGGAGTGCTGACCGAGGATGAGAAGGAAGTATCCAGCATTCGGGAGTACTGCCGGAGGGTACCGGAGATGATTATGGAATACGACATGTGCCCCATCCTCTGGGATACCAGCAATGCCGGCGACATGAAATACATCGAGCGGACTACCGGCGAGTTCTACGACCCGGTGATCAAGGCCAATTACCAGCAGCTGGCCCAGAAGAAGGCGGCGGGCCAGATAGCAAAGCGGCAGTTTGACTTCCCTAATTATGAGCGGGTGCAGGTTCCTGTAAGCCCCGGCGGCTGGATATCCCTGGATGCCTTTGAGCCGTCCAAAATTTTAGGTATCGCCTTTGACGTGGCCTGCTCCACGGGCTGGGACAGCTACGGAGGCGGAGGTATTTACATCGACAGCTGGGATACGACGATTAATTTCCAGTTCAATAGTGTATACGATGAAGTGATCCACATGTTCACTGAGGAGGAGCGGGCCAGGCTCCAGGACCAGTTGGCAGTGGTATTCTGGTGGACCGATGAATCTAATGGCGGCAGCCGCAGAGAACAGCTTTCCATCAAGGGCGGCACAGTCACCCTGCTTTATGGAGAAAATGAGCCCTTAAGTGTACCCAAAACCGTAACATCCGCCGGAGGATCCGGAAGCGGCGGGGGAGGCGGGGGAGGCGGTGGCGGAAGCAGCAGCCGGCCGAACCACTCTACGGATCCGGTGGGCGGAAATGGAGATAACTGGGTTAAGTGGTACAGCTACATTATCAAGGACAAAGGACGCAATCACGCAGCAGAGGGAGATACAGAAAATAAACCTGAAGGAAATCTGCCCGGGATACGAGATTGGCGACACCGTCCGGCTGACGGCACAGCCATTATCCGGCAAGGGCGCGGCCTTCCAGGTGAATCAGAAGGGAGAGTTTGTCCTTTCCGATAACTGGGATAAATCCCTTACCTTTGAATGCACGCCAGATGACGGAATGGTGGGCGTGTGGGTATGGTGGTTAAACGCCAATGAAAATTTCGTCTTTAATGTGAAGGCGGAGGTTATAAAGAAGGCCGCGGAGAACAAACCGGAATTAGAGCCCAATGAAGTGTTTGTCCAGGCCAACGATATAAAGCTTAAAGTAGAAGAAAAAGATGAGAACGGCAATCCGGCATATTATGATCATTTTATTTATCAGCTGAAAAACATAAGCGGCCATAAGGGGATCCAGCCAAGCGCAGTCCGGTTTATCCTCACAGGGGAAAATGCCTATGGGGCAAATCTCCGCAGCGATAAGGGCTATATCAGCTGGATTGGCAATGAGGAGAAGTATTCCTTAAAGGCAGGGGCTGCATCGGAGTATCTGGAATTTGTGGTAAATTCCGGAGTAACGATCCAGTACATGATTTTTGACTATTCGCCACTTCCGCCGATGGAGCCGGAGGAACCCGAAAAGCCGGAGGAACCGGAGCTAGGGCCTGAGGAGGCGGTGGTTTCGGCAACGAAAACGGAGACGGCGGAGGGTGATGGAGGCAAAAAATATGACCACTATACCTATCAGCTCAGTGAAATCAAAGGCCATGAAAACCAACTGCCCTGCGGGGTGCGGTTTACCTTATCCGGCCAGAATGCCTGGGGCGCAAATCTGCAGAGTGACAAGGGCTATATCGGTTGGGTAGGCAACGAGTCAAAGCATTACCTGAAGCCGGGAGACGCGGAGCAGTATCTGGAATTTGTGGTGGATGCCGGAATAAAAATTGAGCACATGATTTTCGATTATTCGCCTATCCCTGAGCTGGAGGAGAATGAAGCCTTCGCCCAGGCAGGGGATAACGCCAAATATTTTTATAAAGATGTAAAAGGGCATGAAACAGAGGCTCCATCCGGCGTCCGGTGCTTTTTCAGCGGCGGGGAGACCATCGAAGGCTGGGCGGATGATACGGCTCCTCAGGCGAGAACAAGAGCTGCCGCCCGGAAATTAGGCACATTAAAGAGCGGGGAAGTCCTGTCCTTTGAGAGGCTGGAGACTGAAACTAATGTATTCTTCGTGGCAGGAGACGGGGTGGAGATCCAGTATGTCATTTTCCAGTATACTAAGGAGGAGCCGGAGGAACCGGAAGAGCCGGTATTGAAGGATAATGAAGCCTTTGGAAAAGAAAGCAGCTCGGCATACAATTATCTCTTTAGCGATGTAGAAGGCCATGAGGGAGATATCCCAACCGCAGTGCGCTGCATTTTTAGCGGTGCGGATAATATGAATGTGAACGGCCTTGACAGCAATGGAGGCTACAAGGAGTATTTTACAAATTTAGGGAGCGGCACCGATGTATCCCTGGCGGATAAAGAGTATGGCGGATTATATTTTGATGTGCAGGAAGGAACCACACTAGAATACGTAATCTTTACTTATGGAGCTTCCCAGGAAGCGCCAACATTAAAGGATAACGAAGCCTACGGGAAAGAGGGAGGCTCGGCAAACAATTATCTCTTTAAGGATGTAGAAGGCCATGAGAGTGATATCCCGACCGCAGTGCGCTGCATCTTTAGCGGTGCCAATAACATGAATGTGAACGGCCTTGACAGCAATGGAGGCTACAAGGAATATTTCACAAATTTAGGGAATGATACCGATGTATCTCTGGCGGATAAAGAGTATGGCGGATTGTACTTTGATGTGCAGGAAGGAACCACATTAGAGCATGTAATCTTCACCTACGGCTCCGCCTCCACCGCATCTCTCTTCTCCCGCATCGCTGCCCGGGCGCTCCGGGGAAACAGGAATCCTAAGGGTCTGCTGGAGGAAACCGGAGAGCTGTTAGCGGTTCCGGACACAGAAGGAAATTACTATCTGCCTGAGCTTTCCGACGATTGTAGTGCAATCCCCATGGAAATTTGCGGGGAATCCGACTCAAATATTAAAAATGTGAAATTCCTGTTCCCCGATGGCAGAGAGGAGCCCCCGATCCTGGCAGGGAAGAAGGCCTACTACTTCTTCCGGGAAGGGGAGGCGGATACCTTTGAGAGCGTGAGCTTTGAAGGACAGGATGTGAAGAATATCACCATTCTCTACTGGAACGGCGAAAAAGGCGAGGCGGCGGAAAAGGAAGGAGAATTTGCCCTTCCCGACTACCGTATCCCGGCAGCCATGGCCTACTATGGGGGAGCGGAAGAGGGCGGAAAGGCAGAAGTAAAGCTCATGGCTCAGGTGTATGATAAAGAAACTGAGACCTGGAAGGAAGAGGGAGAAACCCTGGTTAAGAAGCTGGCTGTAGGCTCCGACGAGGCGAACTGGTATGTGTTTACCAAACGTGACAAAGAGACGTTAAAGAGGGCATTTGAGAAAGCAAAGGCAGGGGGAATGGCTCCCAGGCTGATGCTCCAGTCACTGGATAGCGGCTGCTTTGTGGAAAGCCTGACCCTTTACTATGATACGCCTTACACCGATGACATGGAAATCACAGGGCCGGAAAAAGAACAGGTTCCTGAGGTAAAGGATGAGGAAAAGGAGGGGCAGAAGCCAGACAGCGGCAAGCCGGAGGATGAATTCGGGAAAGAGAGCAGGGATCCGGATGACACGCAGAAAAATGAGACGCTAAAGCCAGAGGAAACGAATCCGGAGGACAAAAAAGATCATCAGACCGATGCGGAAGAAGACAGCAGCGGGGATAAAGACAGTAAAGCGGACGTTGAAGAAGACGGAAGCGGGGATAAAGACAGTAAA